>JAGLPR010000177.1 GCA_023137255.1 Bacteroidales bacterium
GGGAACCGGCATAAGTTAAAAACATCGCTTCTTCCGGCCATCACCCAATGGAACAGAGACCGCAAGCATCCCTTCACATTTACCACCGAGGCCTCCATCGACCTTGCTGGTGACAATGAACTTATGAAGGGCATGGTGGAAGCGGGATTCGAAAAAGTTTTTGTTGGAATAGAAACTCCTGAAGAAGAAAGCCTTAGAGAGTGTAACAAGATACTGAACATAAAATACAACCTAATAGAAAGTGTACAGGTGATTCAGTCTGCAGGTATCGAAGTATCGGGTGGATTCATTGTGGGTTTTGATAGTGATTCCACAACCATTTTTCAACGCCAGATTGACTTCATTCAACAGAGTGGCATCATCACTGCCATGGTGGGGCTTCTGAATGCCCCGAATCGCACACCTCTTTACCAGCGCTTGGAAAGCGAAGGCAGGATTCTGAAAAACAGTGGAGGGGACAATACCAATTACTCCATGAATTTCATCCCAAAAATGAATAAGGAAATCCTGCTGAATGGTTATCAGCAAATTTTAAACGGTATCTATTCCAGCAAGGCATTCCATTTCAGACTGAAAAAATTCCTGACCGGTTTTAATCCGGGTGCAACGATCAAAAGGGGTTTGAGTGGTGAAAGGATTCTGGCGTTGCTTCGTTCAATACTCTATATTGGCATTCTGAGCAAAGGAAGAATCTATTACTGGAAGCTCTTCTGGTGGAGCCTCCTCAGAAGGCCACTTATGTTTCCCATGGCTATTACATACTCGATTTACGGGTACCACTTCAGAAAGGTTTACAAGATTGGCTCTTGAACAAGGGCAAGATGCAGCACCCGTTTCATAAGGATTCCTTGGGGATAAATGCTTTGGCCAGGTTCACCAGGTAGAGCTGTTCCGAAGCCCTGGTAAAAGCGGTATACAACCACCGCAGGTAATCCAGGGAGAGCATCTCGTCGGTAAAGTAACCCTGATCGAGAAACACCGATTTCCACTGTCCGCCCTGCGATTTGTGACACGTTACCGCATATGCGAACTTCACCTGTAACGCGTTATAGTATGGATCGAGTGAAACCTTATCCGACACCTGCTTCCGGCTGACCGCATCGGGATAATCCTCTGCTACAGACATATATAGCGTTTTCTGCTGTTCATAGTTCAGTGAAGGTGCATCCATCTCAATCACATCAAGGAGTACCTTCACTTCCAGCTCCATATCGGTGTAATCGGGTAGAGAAACCTGCAGATTGGCAAATGAATGGCCATGTACCTCCTCGTTGGAGATCACCCGCTCGACCCTGAGAATATCCCCGTTGGCGATGAAATCGAGGCGCTTATCCCTGTCTTTCCAAAAATAATTATTTTTTACCACCATCAACAGATCGCCCGGTGAGATATGCTCTTCACGCCAGAGAATCTGGCTCCTGATCCCGGCATTAAATTTATTGGCTCTTTTATTTGAACGTGTAACCACTATGGTCTCCGTGGTGCCATAACGATCATAGCTCGAACCAATGGCTTCGAGCAACTCAGCTCCAGTGATCAAATGGACATCCGGGAATGAATCAAAATGAAACCCGGGATAATCCTCAATGCCCGAAGTTATAAGATTCCTGATGATTGTGGCGTTATGAAGTATTCCTGAATCTCTCATCTGCCTGACCACATCGGTCAACTCGATCTCTCTGATCCGGTAGCCAAAACTCTCCAGCCTGTCGCTGTTCAAGGCCGGACTCATCTCCAGTCCCACAGGTGGAAGCTGGGCAGTATCCCCCACCAGCACAAGTCTGCAATTGGATCCGCCTTCCACATAGTCCATCAGGTCCCTGAGCAGGTCGCCGGAACCGAAAAACGCATCGGGCGACCGGTCACCAATCATGGAGGCTTCATCTACAATGAAACAGGTTTGTTTATGGAGGTTGCGATCCAGCACAAATTCACCCAGTCCATCCTTCCCCGACTTTTGCCTGTAGATTTTTTTATGAATGGTCCAGGCAGGGTGACCCGAATAGGCGCTCAGTACTTTTGCAGCCCTGCCTGTGGGTGCCAGTAACACACTTTTCTGCTTTAAAGATCTCAGTGTATGCACCAGGCTTTTGACCAGTGTGGTTTTCCCTGTACCGGCATACCCTTTTACTACCATGATCTCTCCATAATCCTCCGAAGCCAGAAAAGTTCCAAGTTCATGAATCAAATCTACCTGTCCGGGAGTGGGTTGAAACTCAAGATTCTCAAGCAGAAGGGTACTTATGAATTTTCTCAGCATCCCTGCAAATATTACGTATTTAAAATATATAATGTATTTTTTTTGCTAAATTTGTGCGCAAACCTATAAAGAATACCCCATGAGAAGAGTAATCCAGGTTCTGTTTGTTTTGGTAATCATCATCTTAGGTTACCTTATTATAGAAAGCATCATGGAGCCGATCAGGTTTAACCAGGAAGTTGAGGTTAGGGAACAAGCAACCATCGACCGGCTGAAAGATATCAGGGAAGCCCAGAAGGCTTACAAGGATATTTATAAGAAGTATGCAAGTAGTTTTGATACTTTGATTGCTTTTGTGGATACAGGCAGTTTCACCATGGTAAAAGCGATTGGTGAGATTCCGGAAGAGTGGCTGGATGAACTGGGCTTTGAAAAAGCCAGGGAACGAGCCCTTAAGGAGGGTAAAATCAGTCGTGAACCTATGCAGGTGCCGGTGAAGGACTCACTTTTTACAAACGATTATAATACCAGTTTATTGAGCCTGGTTCCGTTTACCGAGGGAGTTCATTTCTCCATTGAATCAGGCGAACTGCTTACCACTTCCAACCTGATAGTCCAGGTGGTGGAAGTTTCTGTACTTTACGACGACCTGCTCAATGGCATGGAACCGCAGCTTGTTGTGAATTACAAGGATGAGCGAATGAAAATCGTTGGATTCGAAGGTGTAAAATTCGGCTCCATGGAAGAAGGAACGCTCACAGGCAATTGGGAATAGTTTCCCGGGCATAGATGCAGGCAGATAGTATTATATCGAATACTATTTCTCAAGATATCCGACTGAAAGGTCATCAATCCATCCGGTTTGCTCCGGATGGATTTTCTGTTCTTGTATCTGACGCCAGCTACACCCCGGTACATCTGAAGCGTTACACTTATCAACAAACTGTTCCTCCTGAAGAACTATATTCTGAATGTGCACGCATCCTAAATGAGTCGGGACTGCTCTCATTTGAGGGAGAAACCATTCTGATCCTCGATTCACTCTCTGTAACCCTGGTCCCGAACCAATTTTATAACAAAGACCGAAGCAGGGAGATGCTTGAGAAGGTGTGTCCGCTTGATGAATCGGACCGGGTGACCGATCGGATCATTAAACACCGCACAGGACACCTGCTTTTTGGTATTCCGGGAAAGATCGACGAACTGGCCAGCCGCTTTACAGGCGAAGTGAAAATTCTACACACCTCAGAATGCCTGATTTCTCTATCCGATCAGGTCAAATCGAGTGACCACCAGCGTGGGGTAGTTATGGCTGAAGTTCAGGAGAACACACTTGACATCCTGGTAATACGTGAAGATCAGATCAGGTTACTGAACCGATACACCCTGAACGATCCATCCGATTTTATCTACCATACCCTGAACACCATGAAACAGTTGGGGCTCGACAGGGAAACCATACCGGTCTATTTATCCGGGATGATACATAAAGAACACGAGTTGTACGGACTGCTGGGAAAATATGTGAGAAATGTGGTAAGCACTCCCTACTATCTGGAGGACTTGGCCAGGGAGAACATCCTTCGATTTATGATTCTTTCGGAAGGCAGCAAGTGCGTATAATCAGCGGCATATTCAAGGGCAAACAGATTCGTCCGCCAGGCAATTTCAAAGTCAGGCCCACCACCGATTTCGCAAAAGAGGGCCTCTTTAATATCCTTGCCAATCATTATGATTTTGAAGAGCTGGATGTGCTCGACCTCTTCTCCGGCACCGGCAGCATAACTTATGAGTTTGCATCGAGGGGCGCCCGCTCTGTGGTTGCCGTGGAGCTGGCACAAGCCCATTTCAAATTTATCCAGGATACATGTGCCGCACTGGAACTGGAGCAGGTCACCCCCATCAGGACAGATGTTTTCCGATACCTGAAGAAACCTTACCAGTCGTTCGATGTGATCTTTGCAGATCCACCCTATGACCACCCGGGACTGGTACAACTCCCCGACCTGGTGATCTCCACAGAGATCCTTGCTGATGGAGGCATATTTATACTGGAACACCCCGGAAGCCACGATTTTTCAGCCCATCACGGGTTCAGTCAGCACCGCAAGTACGGGGGAGTAAACTTCACCATGTTCACTAAAAATTCCGCATAAATCATTCCCTGTTATATGTATGAATTTACGATAAAAAACAGTAAATTCGGATTCGGCTATTATTGAAATTACCTATACAGATCTATGGCAAACGAGTCAACAAAGTTATCAAAGGCAGAACTGGAAGAGTTGTGTCTGAAGCAAAACATCATTATCGAGCGGGAGGATCCTTTCAACAATACCAAGATTTTCCTCCCTAACATTGAGAAAATCAATAAAATGATTCGGGAATTCGATTTCCTGGTAGACGGATCATCACGGGGGAAAGCGGTGAACGAGATCAGTAAGATTGAGCGGTTCCTGTACGAAAATGAGGAGAATGTGGATATCAAGAGTCAGTATCTTGCCACCTACTACTCCAACGCTTCCATGTACATCGAAAACCACCGGAGTCTGATTGATGACAAACGGTCGGAAAACTGGAAATACCTTTTTGTGAGTTATTTCAAACTTGAGGACATTTACAATTACTTCAACAAGAAGTCGAGTGCTTCGACCTTCTTCAAAGAGTACGCCATTTACAACGACATGGTAGATCTTACCTACAATGTAAAGTTGATGGAGTACCTCAGAAGCCAGGTGGAATTGGAAATACCTGTGGATGACGACAAAGACATGCCGGGGAAAATTGATGAAATCAACCTGAAACTGGCAATTTTGCACGAACTGGGATTCATTGAGAAACTGAGTGGCATGATCCCGGACAACACCATGCCAAACATGGCAAAGTTCCTGACGGTTATTTGCAATGAAGACCCGGCAAGCTGGAGAGACATCCTGCAGAAGCTTAAAAACATAAATCTCCAAAATGACAAGGACCTGCTAACCGAATTGAACCTGAACAAAGCATATGAAATCATGACGGTTTTTGGTATTGATATTGAAAAGAAGTAATATTGTTATTGAACCACAAATAACCGCTGGAATAACCGTAGTATGGAAAACATCAGTATTGAACCCACCAAAAAGTCCCTTGAAGTAGAATGTTCACCAGGCTATTTCAAATTATCCGGGAACTCTATTCTTTCTGATCCCCGGAAGTTTTTCCAGCCCATCGTCGAATGGGTGGAGGATTATATCAAAAAACCCCAGGATAAAACAACAGTGGACCTGAAGCTGGAGTATGTGGATACAGCTTCGGTGCAGAGTGTGTTTGATATCATGAGAATGTTTAAACCGCTTCAGGAGAAAAACAAAGAGGTGGCTGTGAATTTCTATTTCGAGTTTGATGATCCGGAACTGCTGGAACTGGGCGAGATCATGGAAGGCCGCCTGGGCATCAAATTTAACTTTATCGAGTACCAGTAACAAGATCCTTTCCTTCATTGAAATACCTTTATTATTTAGCCGGGTTAATTGAATTACCCTCGGATAATTGTATTTTTAACAAACATCATTATTATGGAAACCAAGCTCAACCGTCGTGCATTTCTCGGCACCACAGGGGCCTTTGTTGCAGGAAGTCTGATGGCTTCACCCCTCTCCAACTACGCTCTGTCCAAAGGAAAGAAGATCAAAGCGGTCCTGGTGGGTACCGGTGTTCGCGGTACCAGTTTTTGGGGTAGAACTCTGGTAAAGGATTTTCCGAATATCCTGGAGTTTGTCGGGCTCTGCGATATCAATCCGGGCAGGCTTGAATATGCACAGCAATACATGGAGGTAAATTGCCCGGTATTCACAGATTTCGAAGCGATGGTGAATCAGGTCAAGCCCGACCTGGTGATCGTCACCACCAAAGATTCCACCCACCACGAATACATTATCAAAGGGCTCGATATGGGCTGCGATGTACTTACAGAAAAGCCACTAACCACGGACGAGGACAAATGCCAGGCCATCCTCGATGCAGAAAGACGTTCTAAAAATAAGGTGATTGTAGGTTTTAACTACCGGTGGGGACCCTACCCGACCAAGATCAAGGAGCTTCTGACGTCAGGCGCCATTGGGAAAATCACCTCCGTCGATTTTCACTGGTACCTGAATACCTACCATGGAGCCTCCTACTTCAGGAGATGGCACGGACTCAGGCAGTCGGGTGGCACCCTATGGGTTCACAAAGCCACCCACCATTTCGACCTGCTTAACTGGTGGCTCGACAGCGACCCGGAAGAGGTATTTGCCTATGGCGACCTGGAACACTATGGTTCCAACGGGCCGTTCAGAGGAGAGAAGTGCCGTACCTGCGACCATAAATCCGAATGCAAGTTCTTCTGGGACATCACCAAAGACAAACGTTCCATGGAGCTCTATGTGAACAATGAGCACCACGACGGGTACATCCGAGATAGCTGTCTGTTCCGACCGGAGATTAACATCTACGACAAGATGTCGGCACAGATCAAATACCGCGACAACACTTATGTAAACTACTCACTTACCACCTACTCCCCCTATGAAGGATGGAAGATCGCCTTCAACGGAACAGAAGGACGCATCGATGCATGGCTCGATATCCCGTTTATGAACAGCGCTTACATAAGTCAGTCCGACATGCATGCCCTGGAGATGTCCCAGGAAGATGAAAAGCTGCACTCCGAACCGGTCATCGTTCATAAACTCTGGAACAGTTACGAGGTGAAGAATGTGCAATTTCCCAAAGGGGGACACGGGGGCGGAGACAAACTTCTGCACGACCAGATCTTCAAGACTCCGGGCAAGAAGGATCCATTCGACAGGCCGGCAGGGGTCAGGGATGGTGCCATGTCGATCCTAATCGGTGTGGCAGCCCGAAAAAGCATCGAATCGGGCCACCCGGTAAGGATTTCTGAACTCACCGATCTGGAACCGAGGATCCGCAGGTTATGACGTCACAGTTCCATGATATATGTTCGGAACTTACAGATCTCATTGAGAAGTGGGAGGCCAAACTGGCAGTCCAGCCGGCCGAAACTGTAAGCAGGCGGAAAAACAACCAGGGACGGACCATCAGGCAAATTGTGGGACACATGGTCGATTCTGCCACCAACAACACCCACCGGATCATCCATATGCATTACCAGAAGAGCCCCATCACCTACCCCGACTATGCCAACCTGGGCAACAACGACCGCTGGATCGCCATCCAGAACTATCAGGAAGAGGATTGGGATGAACTGGTGATGCTCTGGGCCGCAGTGAACAGGCATGTGGTTCACCTGATTCAGCACGCAAATGAATCAAAACTGGATCAATACTGGATTTCAGCACTGAAGGAAAAGGTAACACTCAGGGAGATGATCTCCGATTATCCCAGACACTTCAAATTACATATCAATGAGATATCTGCGCTTATAAACCAACTAACAATCAATCATGATTAACCGACGAAACTTCTTACAGGCAGGTGCACTAGCTGCCGCAGGAACCGCTCTGGCAGGATGCACCCCAAAAGAGCAGTCCGCCGAGGCTGCAGAACCGAAGAAGAACATCAGGCAGAATCCCATCGGAGTATCCACCTACTCATTCTGGCAGTTTAACGGTCCGCCCGAGGACACCCCCATCGAGGAGTGCATTGATAAGGCTGCTGCCATGGGATTTGATGGCATTGAACTGTTGCTGGTTCAGATGACCTCGGAAGAGAATGGCTATCTGAACAACTTGAAAAAAAGAGCCTTCCACAATGGACTCGACCTGATGGGTTTCTCCACCCACCAGGGCTATGTGTTCCCTGAGAAAGAAAACAGAGACAAAGAGATTGAAAAAACCATCCACCAGATCGAACTGGCTTACCAGCTTGGAATCCCCACCATGCGCCTGAATACCGGTCGCTGGGGAACCAGCAAGTCCTTCGACCACCTGATGGAGAACAGGGGGATTGAGCCTGCGCTGGAGGGCTATACCGAAGACGACGGCTTCAAATGGGTCATCGACTCCATCGCCGAGTGTATTCCGGTGGCCGAAAAATGTGGTGTGGTCCTGGGCCTGGAGAATCACTGGGGACTGGGACGTACCCCCGAAGGGGTCATGCGCATTGTGGAAACCATTGACTCTCCCTGGCTAAAGGTAACCCTTGATACCGGGAACTTTCTGGAGGACCCCTATGACAAGCTTGATCAACTGGCCCCGGATACCTTCCTGATGCAGGCCAAGACCTACTACGGCGGCGGCAAGTGGTACACCCTGGAGCTGGATTACCCGCGCATTGGCGAGATCATGCGTAAGCACAACTACAAGGGATATATTTCCGTCGAGTTTGAAGGGAATGCCGATCCCATGGAAGCCCTTCCCAAGAGCCTCGAGGTGATGCGGGATGCCTTCTGGTATGAGCTCTGATCTGAACAAAAGATACAGAAGAGCCAGGACCACTGCACTGGTCCTGCTTATCTTCCTGGGTATCACTGCCCTTGTCGGTGCAGTAGGAATGATCCTGGATCCCACTGGTGAAGCCATGGAACTGCCCCCGGAGACGCTTGAACATACCCCATTTGACAATTTCCTGATCCCAGCCATCATCCTAGGGGTATTTAACGGGATCCTGAGTCTGGTGTTTGCAGTCCTGATCGTCAGACAAAGCCGCCTTCAGTCCTGGTTTGTTTTGTTCCAGGGAGGAGTGCTGAGTGTCTGGCTCACTGCAGAGGTCGTGATGGATCTGTTCTACGCCCCCATCACCCTTCCTTACTATCTGGTCGCTGTTCTTCTGATTCTTTGCGGAATTCTAATGAATATATTTAGAACCGTTCAAAGTTAATATGGGGTAGATTGCTTGGCAAAAGGGCCGATTTGCCCTAACTTTAGAATTGCT
>JAGLPR010000178.1 GCA_023137255.1 Bacteroidales bacterium
TCACTTCCGATCCACCCCGCTTTGCTACCTGCTGTAACAAGGAAAACCATACGGCAGGATTGATCCAGTCGTCGGGTCAGTTCTCCGTATCTGTACTTCAGGTTGAAGCGGGAGCAGGTACCATCGGGACTTTCGGCTATAAAAGCGGAAAGGATACAGATAAGCTGAACGGAATGAATGTCCGGTATGGGGAAACGGGGGTACCCATTGTGCTGAACGATGCCATAGCGTTCCTGGAGTGCAGTGTGGTGGAGACCATAGATGTGGGCACACACCTGATGTTCATCGGGGAGCTTGTCCAGGCCGAAGTGCTTGATGAGGATGCAGATCCCCTCACCTACCTTCATTACAGGAAGGTGAAGAAGGGGGTGGCACCGAAAAATGCTCCCACCTACATCGATAAATCAAAACTGGAAAAAGCCAGCGACGGGGTGGAATATGCCAGGTACGAGTGTCCGGCATGCGGGTACATCTACGACGAACAGAAAGAGGGAGTGAAATTCGAATCCCTGCCCGACGACTGGGAGTGTCCTGTATGTGGTGAAGAAAAATCTGAATTCATCAAACTATAAACCAATTTATTATGGAAAACTCACTGAAAGGAACCAGAACTGAACAGAACCTGCTAAAGGCCTTTGCAGGTGAATCGCAGGCCAAGAACCGATATGAGTTCTTTGCCAAACAGGCAAAAAAAGAGGGCTATGAGCAGATCGCTGATATCTTCATGGAAACTGCCAAGGAAGAGCAGGCTCATGCCAAACGCTTTTTTAAGTTCCTGGAGGGCGGAGTGGTTGAGATCACTGCCAGCTATCCTGCAGGGATCATAGGAAACACCAAGGAGAACCTGAAAGCTGCCGCAGAAGGAGAAAACGAGGAGTGGACTGAACTCTACCCTGCCTTTGCAGAGATTGCCAAGGAGGAGGGTTTCCCCCAGGTGGCTTCAGCATTTAAAATGATCGCCAGGGTGGAGGCCGAACATGAGAAACGCTATCTGAAATTGCTTCAGAATGTCTCTGAGGACAAGGTCTTTATCAAGGATGGCAAGGTGTGGTGGAAGTGCATGGTTTGCGGTTATGTGTACGAATCGGAGAAGGCACTTGAAAACTGTCCTGCATGCCTCCATCCCCGGTCCTACATGAAAATGAAGGAGGAGAACTACTAATTTTTTCCCTGATTATGATAGATGTAAAAGAGGCCACCAACAAGGCAAAAGAGTACCTGGTATCCTTTTTCCCCGAAGTTGAAAAGGTGCAGCTCGAAGAGGTGGAACTGACCGAGGACAGGGCCTACTGGTTTATCACCCTGAGTTACGAAGGAGTTTCCAACTCTGTTGCCAGTTCACTGCTGGTGGGAAAATCGGTTCGTTACAAGTTATTTAAGCTCGATGCTGAAAATGGCGAAGTGATCTCCATGAAAATCAGGGACATTAAATAGCCTGTAGAAAACTACGGATCCTATGATGCCATTAGTTATTATTATTTGTGCTGTAATTCTGCTCCTTTTGCTTATTACGGTAGCAAAGTTCAATGCTTTTCAATCTATCGATAAAGGACACCCTGCTTACCTGGACGCTTATGGAGACCATCAAAGCAGTGGCGGGCCTGGCGGGAGTTTTACTTTTGAATATTTTTATCTAAACACTAATATTTCAATCGATGAATGCAGTTGAAGAGAAAATAAAGGCACTTGGACTGGAGCTGCCACCTCCACCCCCATCAGGGGGTATCTACCACCCTGTGGTGATCACCGGAAACCACCTCTATGTATCGGGTCAGGGACCCGCTCGGTCCGACAGTCAACTTATCAAAGGGAAAGTGGGGACCGATCTTACCCTTGAGGAGGGACAGATTGCTGCACGCCAGGTGGGACTAACCATGCTCGCCACCATCAAAGATCAGATCGGGGATCTGGGCAAAATCAAGAGCATGATCAAGACACTGGGTATGGTCAATTGTCACCCGGAATTTGAACAGCACCCGCAAACCATCAATGGATTCAGTCAGTTGATGGTAGATGTATTTGGAGAGGAGAATGGCAGGGGGCAGAGATGTGGTACAGGCCCGAAAATGAAGCATCAGTATTTACCCCGGCAGTGCTGGTTTTTCCCGATCGCATTGAAGAGAACATCCGCCGGATGATCGACCTGGCAGGCGATGTACAGCGCTTGCGCCCGCATGTCAAAACCCACAAAATTGCAGAGGTGATAAGCCTCCAGGTACAGATGGGAATTACCAGGTTCAAATGTGCCACCCTCAGTGAAGTAGAGATGGTGGCTGCCAACGGAGGCCTGGATGTGTTGCTCGCCTATCCACTTCTTGGTCCGGCGATTCAGAATTTCTTACAGCTCATGGAACACTACCCGGAAACAAAGTTTTCGGTTACGGTCGATTCCATGGCAGCGTGCCGCCAGTTACTCAACCAGGCCCGGATCATGAAAAAGGTGGTAAATCTGTATGTAGATCTCGACAATGGAATGCACCGCACCGGAATTGAACCTGAAAAGGCAGTGGAGCTGATCGAATTTATCCTTGAGGATCCATCTCTCCGTTTTGCCGGACTGCACATCTACGACGGTCATATTCATGATGTTGATTTTGAGGAGCGGAAGGCCCATTGCGATGCCGATTTTGCATCTGTCACAAGCTTGGTCAGTGAACTGGAGGGAAAAGGGATCGCGGTGGGAGAACTGGCCTGCGGGGGAACACCCACCTTCTCTGTCCATGTCCTGTACGAATCCAGGACTTTGTGTCCCGGCACCCCGGTGCTTTGGGATGCGGGCTATGGGGAGACCCTCCCCGATCTCGATTTTTTGCCAGCCGCAGTGGTTGCAGGAAGGGTAATCAGTAAGCCGGTTAACCAAATATGTCTCGATCTTGGATACAAATCTCTTGCCTCTGAGATGACCCATCCACGTCTCCGGTTTCTGAACCTGGAGCATGAAGGGGTGCTGAATCACAGCGAGGAGCACCTGGTAGTTTGTTCAAGCAAAGCAAGAGAAGTATCGGTGGGAGACCTGGTATATGCCCTTCCCACCCATGTCTGTCCCACCATGGCGCTTCATGAGCAGGTATATGTGGTACAGGAGCAATTGGTGGTGGATACCTGGAAAGTGGTGGCCCGGAAAAGAGTTTACAAACCTTAATGTAGTGGGATGAGCCCGGTTATGGTACAGAACAGTGTCCCCATGACCTGGATATCATTGCCGACCTTCAGAAACTCCCCGGACTCCTGACGGCAAGGGGTTACAAGGATGAAGATGTTCTCAACATCATGAATCGGAATTTTGTACGCTTTCTGCAGGAGTACTTTTAGGTGCTTATCAAATTTTCTTTCCCAAGGCAGCTTTCCCCATAATTTTCAAGGAACCAAGCACACCATAGCGTTCCAAAATCATTTTGTTGTACATCTCCTTGCTGGTTTTTGGGGGAACGGTTTCTTTTCCGGTTTTTAACAGTGAGATGGCATCGAAGGCACATGCATTCAGGCAAACTCCGCACCCGATACAATGACTGCGCAATACTTCCGTATGATTGTTCACCGGCACCAGGGCATCCATCTGGCATAGTTCCCTACACTCCCCGCAGGCAGTACACTTTTCAGGATCAATAGACGCATAAAAATTGGTTGTCAGGAATTCAGCCGGATTTGGAAACTTCTTTGCTGCAGTGAGCACCTCACAGCAACATCCACAACAACAACATATAAACTCGGGCGACTGGCTGTTGGCCGGTTGCAGGACCATGCCTGCCTGTTCGGCCCGGGTAATAAGCTGAATAATCTCTTCTCTCTCCAGCTCCCTGGCCACCCCCTTGGCCATCATTAACCGGGCACCGTCCTCAAGTGTAAAGCAGGTTTCAATGATATTGCTGTGTTTGCACGAACCACCCATCTTCTGCCTGGCCACGCGACAGATGCAGTTCGCCACGGCAAAGGGTCCCGGAGAATTGTCGATAATGGCCCGGGCATTGTCGTAGCTTCCCACCGGGAATTCCGGTTTAATGCTGATATTGACCGGAATGGCACGCATCTGCTGGGTATTTGCTGTGAGCAGCGCTTCCCCAAAGACTTCTTCTTTATATTTAAAGAAGTCTTCGGCCAGCTCCTTTGTGATGCTGTCCACCTGTTGCTCAAACATGCCAATGACCAGGGGGAGTTTGCTGTATTTTGGATCTTCCTTGGGATTGGGTCTCGACAGGATGCCGCCTTTATCGACGAGTCCCTTTAACTTTGACTGTAAGTCGTCTCTGCTGATTTCAACGCCGGAACTGGTTTCTGGAAAGGGAACAGGCATCTTGTCCAGGTGGCGCTGAAGCAGGCGATAGACATCTGGCTTCATGGGACGTGAGTTTTAGTAAGTAAAAGGTTGAGGCCCTTATAATTGCAAATACTACCTCTTCAATTTACCCAAATAATTCAGCCACGTGTTGCATTTCCGTGGGTATGTGAATCTGCTGGGGACAGTGTTCGAGGCACTGGCCGCACTGAACACAGTTGGATGCCCTCTCAGTCTCAGTAAGGAGTCCGTGGTACCTGGCTTTGGCACTGGGATCCTTTAACATATGGTGGTCGTTACAAAGTTGGAAGTTGCGGGGAATATTGACGCCTTCCGGACAAGGCAGGCAATAACCACAGGCGGTACAATCCACTCGCTGCAGTTTCCCGATTACCCTGTTAGCCTGTTCAATGGCTTCACTGTCCCCGGAGGTCCATTCTGCATCAGAAGCCTGGTCAGCCAGCAACAGGTTCTCCTTCACATGATCGAGATGGGACATACCGCTTAACACCACCGATACATCTGCCTGGTTCCACAACCACCGGAATGCCCAATCCACTTCAGATCTTCCATGCGCTGCTGCCGAAAGTATCTTTCTGGCTTCATCGGGCAAGCCATTTACCAGAGCCCCTCCCCTCAAGGGCTCCATAACCACAACAGCTATGTCCCGCCGGGCAGCATAGGCAAGTCCTTCTCCACCCGCCTGGAAGTGTTCATCATAGTAATTGTACATGATCTGGCAAAAGGACCAGTCATAAGCATCCACAATTTCTTTGAAGAGTCCAATTTCATCGTGAAAAGAGAAACCGGCGTAGCGGATCTTTCCTGATCGGATTGCAGCATCGAGGAATTCAATAACACCGTTTTTAACCATTTTGTCCCATGTGGTACGGTTGAGAGCGTGAAGAAGGTAGAAGTCGATCCAATCGGTATTCAGCTTTTCAAGCTGTTCATCCAGGAAACGGTCCATATCTTCACGGGAATCGACCAGCCAGCATGGAAGTTTCGTAGCCAGGTATACCTTTTCCCTGTACCCTCCCAGCGCTTTTCCCAGAAAAGGTTCACTTGCACCTCCCTGGGAAAAATCGGCGGCGTGGTAAGGATAGGCCGTATCAAAGTAGTTCACCCCCTGGTCAATGGCATGATGAATCATCTCCATGGTCTGTTCTTCATCGATCCTGGATGGATCCTGCCCGATCACCGGGAAACGCATACAACCGAATCCAAGGGCGGATACCTGCAGTCCGGTTTTACCAAATGTCCCGTATTTCATAGATTTTTAAAGATAGGGTTTGTTTACTATTGCAACTAAAATTATTTTTGTAAAAAGTTTGAACCTGCCAGACGGCTCACCATAGTTTAAAAAAAATACTACATTCATCATACAAAAAACAACTAACATGAAAGCTTCACAAAATCGAAGAGAATTTTTAAAAGTCTCAGCAGCAGGCGCCATGGGAATGATGGTTTTAAGTCCTTATGGATGCTCACCGGCTGCTGTAGACAGAAAGAGTTTTGGGGTAGGTCTCCAGCTCTATTCCATACGCGATGCCATGGCCGCTGATGTGCCGGGTTCATTAAAGAAAGTATCTGACCTTGGCTACAAATACGTTGAACTGGCCGGCTATTCAGATGCCATGTTCTACGGATATGCCCCTGTTGAATTTGGAAAGATAGTGACCGATCTGGGAATGGAAGTTCTCAGCAGCCATACGCAGGTTGAATCGGCAGGTATTACCATGGATAATGCAAAGATCATGGCAGATGCCCACGCCGAGCTTGGTGTGAAATATTGTGTACAGCCCTGGGTGGAAGAACCCGACCGCAACATCGAATCATACAAAAAGATGATTGGTGACTTAAATGAAGTAGCCGGAGTTATGAAAAGTGTTGGCATTCAGTTTGGTTACCACAACCACAATTTTGAATTCGAAAATATTGACGGAGTGGTGCCTTATTACGATCTCTTCATGCCTGAAATGGATGCAGATCT
>JAGLPR010000179.1 GCA_023137255.1 Bacteroidales bacterium
CATCAGGAAATAAGTGAAGCGCTTGGGATCTCAACCGGGACCTCCAAATCAAACCTCTCCAGGGCCAGGGCCATTTTGCAGGAAAAGATTAAAAACATGTACGGATCAGCAATTGTAAGATGAACGATCAGACAGATAAGAGCAAAGGATTTCTGAAGGATAAGCTGGACGAATACCAGATAAATCCACCGGAGAAGGTATGGGATTCCATTTCGGACCAGTTGGGAGGCGGCCGTAGCAGAAGGAGTATGCTCATCCTGGCACTTGCTGCAGCAGCCTCTTTGGCCCTTGCCGTGACCCTTGGCATACACTATTTTGATCCCGATCTTCCTCAGGAGTTCGGCCTGGCAGAAGAGACTGCTCAGGGTGAGATAACTCCTGCTGATAATTCAGAGGAAGCAATGTCTCCACTGGAGGAGAGGGTCATTGAGACCATGGAGACAGCGGCGACAGAGAGATCTGACAATCCAGGAAAAACAGAGGAGGTCCAATTGTCGCTGGCCATGCAGAACCAGCCAATGGCTGAGGAGAATGAAGCCATGATACCGGATGAGGATGCTTCCCAGGAACAGATAAGGGATCAGGAACAGATCTCCGACCCGGTGCAGGTTTCAATTTACGAAGCTGTGTCGGAGCCGGAAGCACCTGTAGATTCTGTTGAGGTAGCAGCTCTCACCCTGGAAGGGAATGATCCACTCCCCAATGAGCCAGTTCCTGATTTTATGGAAGATAAGAAGAGAGATGTCCGCTGGATGGTTGGAGCTGTAGTGTCTCCACTATACAGTTTCCGAGATGCAGAAGCTAATGTGATGGCGGGTGCGGGAGTGCATGAATCGGGATTGCTTTCATACTCCAGTGGGATACATGTGAATTACAGGAGACATTCGAGGCTCGCCTTTGAAACCGGCATCTTTTTCAATAAGACCGGCCTGGCCATCGATGCCTCTGGGATTCAGTCGTTTAATCAGCAGAGCGATTATCTGCTCTTTGGAGCCGGTTCAGAACAGGCAGATATTAAAGCAGTAACCAATTCGGTAGGAAATATCATTTCAAACTCAGGAGAGATCTATGTGAATGGCTATAAATTGAATGCCGAGAATACACCGGAAGCCACCATGGATAATGTGCTAACCAATTCGGATAGTCCCACATCGGGCATCCAGCAGCACCTCGATTACCTCGAGTTGCCCTTTAATCTGAGGTATACGGTGATTGACAGAACCATAGAACTGCAGCTTGTGTGGGGGGTGAGTACCAACTTCCTGGTTAACAACTACGTGACCATGGAGACTTCCTCTGGACAGGAAGAGATCGGGTACCTCTCCAACATCAGGAGTGTAAATTATTCAGGAAATGCAGGTTTGGGCATGATCTACCATGTTGGTAAAAAGCTGAGCCTGATGCTGGAGCCCAGGTTCCGTTATTTCCTTAATTCCATAAACGATTCCTCCCTGCCTTCTACAAGGCCTTACAGCGTTGGACTCTACACCGGCCTGAACTATACCTTTTAGAACCTTTCCCTCCATTCTTTAGCAGAATGGAAACAAATCAGTAATTTTGTGTTTTTGCCGGGATAAGGGTATTCATATTATTGTGACAGAACATGGCCAGGGACGAGAATAGCAGGAGAGCAAAACATATCCTTTTTTTAATACTGTTTGTCTTTACCAGCGGAATGGCGGTTACGGTGGTCACCACCGGATATACAGGCACCAATGACGGGAAAGTAGAGCCGGACAATAAGGAAGCCTATTCAGTCTATGGAGTGGAGATTCCATCACAGGTTACATTTGCCGGAGAACCTGTTCCGCTGGACCTCTTCGATGTGATGGAGGCTATGGACCGCGAGTTACTGTCCAATACCTACTTTCACTCACAGACCATCAGGTTGATCAAGATGGCACATCGCTATTTTCCGCAGATTGAATCTGTCCTTAAAAAGAATCTGGTTCCGGACGATTTTAAATATCTGGCTGTGGCCGAAAGTGGTTTAACACAGGCGGTATCTCCTGCGAAAGCGGTGGGATTCTGGCAGCTACTCAAGGGGACAGCCCAGGAGTATGGTCTTGAAGTCAATGGGGAAGTCGATGAGCGTTACCATGTGGCCAGGTCCACGGATGTTGCCTGCAAATACCTGATAGATTCTTACCGGAAGTACGGTAACTGGACCATGACAGCAGCATCATACAATGCGGGAAGAAGAGGGATGGATCGCCAGATTGAACGCCAGAAGAAGGATAACTACTACGACCTGCTCCTTAATGAGGAGACAGCCAGGTACCTTTACCGGGTAGTTGCCATTAAACTGATTTTTGAAGATCCGGAAGCTTATGGATTTACACTCTCCGAAAAAGATCTTTATCATGAAATCCCTGCATATACCATTGAAGTGGACAGTGCAGTGGCCGATTTTGCCGATTTTGCAGCAGAACATGGCACCAACTACAAGATCCTGAAATATCTGAATCCGTGGCTCAGGGATAACAAACTGGCCAACCCCTCCCGAAAAACATACGAGATTGTCCTGCCGGAAAAAGGCTTTCGCCGCCCAAACGCATGGGATCCGCAAAAACAGAATTGAGCTAAATAGGGTGAAACAGGAAGAACAGAAAATAGTGGTTCTGGGTGCACGAGTGCATAACCTGAAAAACATTGATGTGACCATCCCCAGGAACAGGCTCACGGTGATCACTGGATTGAGCGGGAGCGGAAAATCATCCCTGGCATTTGATACCATATATGCGGAGGGGCAGCGGAGGTATATCGAAACCCTTAATGCCTATGCACGGCAGTTCCTGGGGAACATGGAACGTCCCGATGTGGATAAAATTACCGGGTTGAGCCCGGTAATCTCTATCGAACAGAAATCCACCAACAAAAATCCCAGATCGACTGTGGGTACGGTGACCGAAATCTACGATTTCCTGAGGCTGCTCTATGCCAGGGCATCCGATGCATACTCTTATGTAACCGGAGAAAAGATGGTGAAGTACACCGAAGAGCAGATCCTGGAGATCATCCTGGAAGCATTTTCTGATAAGAAAATATATGTGCTCGCTCCGGTGGTGAGGGGTCGCAAAGGGCATTACAGGGAGTTGTTTGAACAGATCAGGAGAAACGGGTACATCTATGCCCGCATTGATGGTGAGATCGATGAGGTGTTGCCCGGTATGCGGATAGATCGTTACAAAAATCATGATATTGAAGTGGTTATCGATCGGCTTTCTGCCAGGGAGAAGGACCGCGGGAGGTTGAAGAAATCACTTTCTTCGGCACTGAAACAGGGCAAGGGGGTAGCCATGATCCTGGAAAAGGATGGGAACGAACCCCGCTATTTCTCCAGCCAGCTCATGTGTCCCACCTCGGGGATCTCTTACAATGAACCTGCCCCTCACAGTTTTTCCTTTAACTCTCCCCAGGGGGCATGTCCCCATTGTAACGGACTGGGAACCATCAACGATGTGGATATCAAGAAGATCATTCCCGAAGATGATAAAAGCATCCGCCAGGGAGCCCTGGTACCGGTGGGGACTTACCGGAATGCACTGATATTCTGGCAGCTTGAGGCCATCGCTTCAAAATATGGGTTTACCCTTGATACCCCGGTAAAGGAGATCCCGGAACAGGCCATGCGCTGTATCCTGTTTGGTTCCGAGGAGCCCCTGAAACTGCAGAATACCCCCCTGGGAGCCAGCTCCAACTATTTCCTCAGTTTTGAAGGGATCATCAGTCACCTGCAGAACAACGCCGCGGAGAGTAACGGTAGAAACGGGAAGCAGCAAACACGTCATTTTATCAAAAAGGTATCCTGTCCCCATTGCAACGGAACCAGGTTAAAGGCAGAGATGCTCTATTTTCGGATCAATGGCAAGAGCATAGTTGAATTGTCGGAAATGGACATTGGTGAGCTGTCGGGTTGGTTCAGCGGTCTGGAGGAGCAGCTGAATGAGCGCCAAAATATCATCGCCAGGGATATCCTGAAGGAGATCAGGAACCGGCTGGGATTTTTGCTGGATGTGGGGCTGAACTACCTCTCCCTGCAGCGCAGTGCCGGTTCCCTGTCGGGAGGAGAGAGCCAGCGGATCCGACTTGCCACTCAGATTGGCTCCAGGCTGGTCAATGTACTCTATATCCTGGATGAACCGAGCATCGGTTTGCATCAGCGCGACAACCGGAAACTTATTGCTTCGCTTCAGAACCTGCGTGACCAGGGGAATTCGGTGATCGTGGTGGAACACGACAAGGAGATGATACTTTCAGCCGATCATATTGTGGACCTGGGACCGGGAGCCGGACGGTTGGGAGGAGAGCTGGTGGCCAGCGGTTCGCCGAAACAAATTCTGAAAGGCAGGACCCTTACAGCAGCTTACCTGAACCATACCAAAGAGATAGCCATTCCCGGGGAACGCAGAAGCGGGAACGGAAAGGTGTTGTTGTTGCAGGGTGCATCGGGGAACAACCTGAAAAACGTAAGCGTTGCATTTCCGCTGGGGAAATTCATCTGTGTCACTGGTGTAAGCGGAAGTGGAAAATCAACCCTGATCAATGAAACCCTGCAACCTATCATCAGCCAGAAGCTCTATAAATCTATCAGGGAACCATTGCCATTTGAGTCGTTCGAGGGATTGGAACTGGTCGATAAGGTGATAGAGGTGAACCAGTCTCCGCTGGGCCGTACTCCACGGTCGAACCCGGTCACCTATACAGGTGTGTTCAGCGATATCAGGAAGCTTTATGAGCAGACTCCCGATGCAAAGATCAGGGGATACAAAGCCAGCCGGTTCTCATTTAATGTGAAAGGGGGCCGGTGTGAAACTTGTGGTGGTGCCGGTGTGCAGATCATTGAAATGAATTTTCTTCCCGATGTGTATGTACGGTGCAAAGAATGTAACGGGAGGCGTTACAACAGGGAGACTCTTGAAGTCAGGTACAAAGACAATAACATCAATGATGTACTGAAGATGACCATTAACCAGGCGGTGGAGTTCTTTGCCAGCATTCCATCAATTCTGAGGAAATTAAGGACACTTCAGGAGGTGGGACTGGGATACATCCGGCTCGGACAGCCCTCCACCACACTTTCAGGCGGTGAATCACAAAGGGTCAAGCTGTCGGCAGAACTGGCCAAAAAGGATACCGGGAAAACCCTCTATATCCTGGATGAACCTACTACAGGGCTTCACTTTGAAGATGTGAGGGTGCTTCTCGATGTAATTGCCCGTCTGGTGAATCGTGGCAACAGTGTGATCATGATCGAACACAACATGGATGTCATCAAGGTGGCCGATCACATCATTGACCTTGGTAAAGAGGGGGGACGAATGGGGGGTACCATATTGGCTGAAGGTACACCGGAAGAGGTGGCAAAGGTGGGGGAGAGCTACACCGGTAATTTTCTAAAAGAGGAGTTACCGTTGGGATAATTTGGCTAAATTGGATATGGAAAAATAAAACCTGCAAGATATGGCTTACAGTGAAGAGAAGATTAAGAAGGCATTCAAGCATAAGACCTGGAACGAAATAAAAGCCTCAGACTCCTGGCAGATCTTCAAGATCCTGGCCGAGTTTGTGGAGGGTTTTGAAAAGATGGCTTCCATAGGCCCGTGTGTATCACTTTTCGGGTCGGCAAGGACCAAACCCGACAACCCATATTACAAACTGGCCGAGGAGATCGCTTTCAAACTTACCCAGAGTGGCTATGGTGTCATCACCGGGGGTGGACCGGGAATTATGGAAGCAGCCAACAAAGGGGCGCAGCGTGGGAACGGGATCAGCGTTGGATTGAATATAGAGCTCCCTTTCGAGCAGAGTTCAAATCCTTACATTGATGCTGACAAACTGATTACCTTCAGGCATTTTTTTGTGCGAAAGGTAGTGTTTCAGAAGTACGCACAGGGTTTCATTGTTTTGCCCGGAGGTTTCGGGACATTTGATGAGTTTTTTGAATCTGCAACACTGATCCAGACAGGGAAGATCGGAAGATTCCCCATTGTACTTGTGGGGACCGAATTCTGGAAAGGGTTGGTTGGCTGGATTGAAAAGGTGGTTCAGGAAGAGGAGAAGAACATCAGCCCCGGGGATATGGACCTGTTTAAGGTGGTTGAGACAGCCGATGAGGCAGTGGCGGTGATCAATGAATTCTATTCAAAATACCTGTTGAGCCCGAATTTCTAAGCAGCAGGAGTCTCTAAGTGTTAGTAAATACGGAGGTTACTTGAAAAATTATTTTGTACATTGTATCGAAATTAAGCCATTGTATGATGAAGTACCTAATCCATTGTCTTGTCATATCCATGTTCAGCCTTACCATGTCGGTCAGCGGGCAGGAGGTGGAGATTTCCATTGATCATCCAAACCGGGTAAATGCCGGCGAGGTGTTTACTGTATCGGTGACCATCAGTAAAGGCTCTCTTACAGACTACTCTCGTTTCTCTCAGGATCTGCCATTGGGACTTTCTGCCACCAATGTGAGTTCCCCCAATGCCGATTTCAGTTTTGATAACCAGCGGGTCCGGGTCATCTGGCTTAAAATGCCGGAATCGAGCCAGGTCACAATCTCTTACCGGGTAAGGGTAGATCCCAGGCTTAAGGGGTCTTTTGTTCTTGGCGGGGTATTTGCCTATGTGGTTGAGGATGAGCGCAAGTTCCTCAATTTTGACAGGAATGAAGCAATTACCATTGTGCCAAATCCATCCGTTGAAGCGGCTCTGGTTGTTGATATTAAAGACTTTAAAGGGGGAGGCGAGTCAGCCCCCACTACTGCTCCGTCGGGTCAGGTGTTTGCTATGGCTGTTCGTCAAAAACCGGCGCTGATAAATACCGGGGGGTACATGGTGCATCTGCTGGTGAACAATCCATCAGGAAGCAAGTATGCCAAAATCGAGGAGACTATTCCTGCCGGGTATATGTTCGAAGAGGTAAATTCCAATGACGGGATCGTTTCCCATACAGCCTCCACGGTGAAGTTTATCTGGATGAAATTGCCGGGGACTACCGAATTTGAAGTGGTCTACAGGCTTGTCCCCAAGCAGAACGAGCCCCAGGGAGATATGATTATTGACGGCATGCTGACCTATACGGCCGGGGATGATAATAAAATAGTAGAGATCAAGGAGATGGATGTGTTTCTTGGTGAGATGACCAATGTCCAGAAACGAAATCTCCTGGCCACAGGAGCGATACCTCCCGGGACTGCCAGGCAAACTGCAAGCACACAGAGAGAGCCTGAACCTGTGAGGACCAGTCAGCCCCCAGCAAGCACTTCTGTACCGGGCGGCGCCTCCGGCAAAGTAATCATGAATACCCGGGTGCTTGAATCGGGAACCGGAGCCTACTACCGGGTACAGCTTACAGCCAACAGAAAGGCATTTGATGCTGTAGCCTTCTACAGAGAAATAGGTGTGGACAGAGAGGTGCTAGTGGAGCAGCACGAAGGCTACTACAAGTATACTGCAGGCTCATTCAGTACATACAGTCAGGCAGTTTCCTATAAGAATCAGGTGGACAGGTTGTCTGAAATTTACGGAGCTTTTGTGGTGGCTTACCGCGATGGCAGACGTGTTCCAACCAGTTCGGTACGGTAATAACAAGGTAACTGAGATACTCCATTGTTGCGATTCCGGATATACAGATACTTGCTGCTGTTGATTGTTGTGGTGCCTTTTATCGCACAGGGTCAGGAGATAGATTATGATTCCCTGCTGCAGCGGATCGACACAGTAGAGAATCCGGTATATAAACCGGTGGTCTCTTTTTCATACGGGGTACTCAATTTCCGGGGCGATGTGCACAACAGTTATCTTACTCCGGCCATTGGGAACAATGCTTTCCAGGTCAATGTGGCTACTTTTGTTGACAGGAAGCACTATTTCACAGCAAATTTCTACTTTTTATCTGGGACACTGAGCGGCAATTCATACTCCCATTCCGACATTGTCCGCAACCTCAATTTCCAGACCAGTATAGCTGTTTACGGAGCGAACCTGGAATACAGGTTTGGTCATTTTCTTGAAAAGGAGGCTCTTGTGAGACCCTATGTTTCATTGGGATTGGGGAACCTGAATTATAGTGCAAAAGGGGACCTGTCCGATGCCAACGGCCTCGACTATTACTATTGGTCGGATGGAACCATCCGGGACGTTGATGAGACGATGGTTGGGCCCAGCAATCTGTTATACCGCGATTACGATTTCGAAACCGACCTGAGGCTGCGTGAAGAGCAGGAATTTGGCCTGGGAGATTACAACCAGCGTTCCCTGGTCATTCCGCTTACCCTGGGGGCACATTTCAGGATCAATCGGCGTGCCTTCTTCAGCCTGGGAATGTCCTATCATTATGCACTGTCCGATCTGCTGGACAACGTGGCTTATGAAGGTACCAGCGTGCAGGGAGATAAAGGGAACGACAGTTACATCTATTCACACCTTTCGGTTCATTTTGACCTGTTCTCCGATCCTACTACACGTACGGTCGATCTGATGTTTGCCGATGCGGAATTTGACCCGATATTTTTTGACGATGAGGATGGCGACTTTGTACTGGACGTCACCGACCGCTGTCCGGGTACCCCTTATGGAGTTGAGGTGGATACCCTTGGCTGTCCGCTGGATGGTGATATGGACGGAGTGCCCGATTACCTGGACCAGGAGCTGGAAACGGACAGGAGGGCCTGGGTGGATGATAGGGGTGTCACTGTTTCAGAGGATGAATTCGAGGCATCCATGCAGTTGCGGAACAACGCCATGGCACGTGAACATGTGGAGGAATACATGGCTCTTATCAGGGGTGAGTACCGACTCGAATCGGCGGTGGATATACCTGAGAATTTCATATCACTTGACGTAGATGGTGATGGCTATCTTTCATTTGATGAATTGATCCTGGTCATCGACAAATACTTTGATTTTCAGTTGGATATGAATGTTGAAGAGGTGCGGGATCTTAACGATTTCTTCTTTGCCCAATAGCGTCCTATTTGATCTTATGAAGGCGGTCCAGCTGGCGTTGTGCATCTTTTCGCTTGATGGTCTCCCGCTTGTCGTACTCTTTCTTCCCCCTGGCCAGTCCTATCTCAAGCTTGGCATAGCCTGAATCTGAAATAAAGATCCGGAGCGCAATAATGGTCAGACCACTTTCCCGGGTTTTACGCTGCAGTTTTTTCAGTTCGTGACGAGTCATCAGGAGTTTCCTGTCACGTCCCGGTTCATGTTTGTTGAAACTTCCCCAGGCGTAATCAGCGATCTGCATGCCCCTCACATAGAGCTCATTCTTTTCGAACTGACAGTAAGATTCCCCCAGGCTCACCTTTCCCATCCTGATCGATTTGATTTCGGTCCCCTGCAACTGAATTCCGGCCACGTACTTCTCAAGAATCTCGTAATCGTGAAATGCCTTCTTATTCCTTATGTTTATCCTGTTTCCCATGTCAGTTCCGCCCCCAAAGGTATAAAAAACCGGATATTTGAATTCCGGAATCTAAAAGGGTATATTTGGTCATCTTGAAAAAAAGCATGGTCGATCTTGTCACGGTCCTGGGGCATACAGCAGCCGGGAAAACTGCTTTTGCGGCACATCTTGCTCACCGTGTCGGGGGAGAGATTATTAGTGCCGATTCCAGGCAGGTTTACCAGGGAATGGACATTGGAACAGGGAAGGATTATGAGGATTACCTGGTGGGAGATCGCCGGGTACCTGTCCACCTGATCGATATCCTGGAAGCCGGATACGAGTACAATGTATATCTTTTCAAACAAGATTTTCGAAAGGTTTATACCGACATCATCGAAAGGGATCTACTGCCGGTCATGTGCGGGGGTACCGGTCTCTATATTGAATCTGTACTGCGCAACTACAAGCTGCTCAATGCACCCCTTAACCAGGGACTTCGGGACGACCTGGAGAAGAAGAATTATGAAGAACTGGAGGGAATTCTCAAGCTTTATGGTCCGCTGCACAACATCACAGATACGGTCGATCGCAAGCGGATGATCCGGGCCATCGAGATTGCCATGTTCCATGCTACCAGGCCAGAGGGCTCCGGCCAGGAGCGGGATTTGAATTCCCTGGTGCTGGGGATCAGGTATGAACGGACCGTTCGCAGAAATCGGATCACCCGCAGGCTTGAGGAACGAATGGAGGAGGGCATGGTTAAGGAAGTTGAGGCCCTTCTGAGCAAAGGAGTCACGCCTGAGAAACTCGATTATTATGGCCTTGAGTACCGGTATGTGAGCAAATACATCCTGAATGAGCTCTCTTACGACGATATGTTCAAAAAACTGAATACGGCCATTCACCAGTTTGCCAAAAGACAGATGAC
>JAGLPR010000018.1 GCA_023137255.1 Bacteroidales bacterium
TGACAAGCACAATGACCGCTCCAATACGTTGATCCATACCCCGAATATACTAATAAATGAGATTCCTGATGATATGGAGCATTTCAGCTACGGGAAGTCTTCACAAAATAGGCCACCTTCTCCAGAGAGGTGATCATATCATATTCGTCCAGGTAAACATCCTTGGTAACATCCAGAGGAACCGTGGTAAAATTCAGAACCCCTTTGATACCTGCTTCCACCAGCTGGGATGATACTTCAGCAGCAGAATCGGCCGGGACAGTCACGATGGCAATAGAGATCTGATGGGAGGCCACCACCTCTTTCAGCCTGCTCAAAGGATAGCACTTTACTCCCGAAATCACACGGTCGATTTTGGTGGTTTCCACATCAAATGTGGCTATGATATTAAGTTTTGACCTTTTCCCTACGAAGTAGGTTGTCACCGCACGTCCAAGATTACCAATTCCAACGACTGCCACATTGAGGCCCTTCTCCGAATCAAGGATGTCACCTATGACATCAATCAGCTCTCTTACATCATACCCTTTTCTCTGCATGCTGGTATACCCGATAAACATAATATCACGGCGTACCTGCACTGCGGTATTGTGATGAAGTTCTGCCAGTTCATGAGAAAAGATGTGAGTCTTCCCCTCTTCAAGGCACTGAAGCAGGGACCTTCGGTATTCACTCAGTCGTTCAACAGTACGTTCTGGTAAGGACATAGGGAGTTTAGTGTTTACATGCAATACTACAAAATATTGTTAATTTAATCACAGTTTCAGATCACGAAATCTAATGATACCCGTCAACATTCAGGAGTCTGTCCCATCTACAACAACACCTCCCTTTTTGCAAAAGTGGTATAGAGCAATTCCCTGCTTAACTTCCCACCCGGCTCTCCCAGACAATCGTGGTAGAACTCCTGTAAGGACTGATTCTCGTGGGCAGCATGAATGCTGCTCCCGTTATCCAGCTCGTATATGGCTTTTGTCCTGGTACGGATCACCCGATTATCCACTGTAATAGGCTGTCCACCCCCATTAATGCATCCGTCGGGACACGCCATCACTTCCAGCAGATCCAGCTTCCGTTTTCCCGACTTAATCTCTTGTATGAGAGCCACTGCATTGGCGAGGCCACTCACTGTTCCTATTCTGATCTCTCTTTTGCCAGCCTTGATTGTCATCTCTCGAAAAGACTTGTGGATGCGGAACCTGTGAAGTTTTGAAGGAAGTATCTCTTTCCCTGTGGCTTTATTATATATGGTGCGGACGGTGGCTTCAACTTCACCACCTGCCACACCGGTCAGCTTTCCTGCCGTGCCTGGCGAATAGAAGGGTGCATCGGGCAACTCCGGCTTGAGCTGCTCCAGATCAAGTCCGCTTAGTTTGATCATGCGTGCCAGCTCACGGGTGGTCAGCACCAGGTCAATGACAGGAACTCCGTCGCGGGTCATCTCCCCTCTCGTGGCTTCTGTCTTGGCAGCTGTGCACGATGAGATCACCACTGAGACTATCTCCTTTTTCCCTGACTCCAGCATACCGGGGAGCCTCTCCCTGATCAGGGAACCCGTCAGCTGATGGGGTGATTTTAGAGGCGAGAGTTCCGGTATAAGTTCAGGATAATACTGTTCCACAAAATGGACCCAGGCGGGACATGAGCTGGTGATCAGTGGAAAGTCCCTTCCCTCTTCCATACGTTCTTCGTAAATCTCAGCCTGTTCCATGATCATCACATCGCCGCCAAAAGAGGTTTCGAAAACGAAATCGAAACCATACCTGCGAAGCACAGCATTTATCAATCCGCTCAGGTCGGTTCCGTGTCGTTTACCCAGTTTTTCAGCCACAGAAATCGCCACAGCGGAACTATACTGGGCCACTACTACTTTGTCTGGTGCATGGATACTCGCTTCCAGTTCGGGGAACTGTACATTTTCAATCAATGCTCCGGTGGGACAGGCAATCAGGCACTGGCCACAGGAGGTGCAGTTGGAAAAGTACAGTGGTTTTCCCAGGGTGGTTGAAATCTTCAACTCGTTGCCCCGGTGGGCAAAATCGAACGATGAAGTACTCATGATCTCCTCACAAACCCTAACACACCTGCCGCAAAAGATACACTTGGAAGGGTCGTGGACGATGGCCGGACTCGACTTATCAATCTTGGTCGGGCTTCTCTTTCCGGTGATTCGTCGCTCCCTGATGTTCAGGTCCTCTGAAAGAGATTGCAATTCGCACGAACCGTTCCGTTCACAATAGAGGCAATCGTCTGGATGATTAGAAAGGAGCAGCTCCACATTGGTCTTCCGGGCCCTCATAACCCTGGGAGAGTGGGTCAGAATCTTCATGGGCTCTTCGATGGGGAAAGAACAGGCTGGAACCAGTTTGTCGCGGCCCTCCACCTCAACCACACACATCCGGCAGGCCCCCGTAGGAGAGAGCCCTTTCATGCTGCAGAGGGTTGGTACATGCATGCCATTGTGGTTCAGGGCCGATAAGATGGTCTCTCCCTGTCCCGCTTCGATAGTCCTTCCGTTCACCTCAAGCTTTATACCCATGCTGATTCTATTTATAATAAACAGCCGAAAATTTGCACACTTCGTAACAGATCCCGCAACCAATGCATTTCTCCTGAACAATGAAATAGGGATGCCTGGCCGTACCGATGATTGCTTCCGACGGACACCGTTTGGCACAAACGGAACAGCCGGTACACATATCCACATCAATGAACCAGCTTCTCAGTTCTGTACATGAATTAGAAGGGCACTTCCTGTTGAAAATATGCTCCTCATACTCA
>JAGLPR010000180.1 GCA_023137255.1 Bacteroidales bacterium
TATTTTCGCGGAATGGAAAGAAGAGGCATCCTCATACACTGGCTGGACGGGGAGCTTACCATGGAGGAGAAAACTGAACAGGCTGTGGCACTTCTGGAGGCCTTCCTCCCACCGGAGCCCTTCAGCTCCTGAACTGCCAGGGAAGGTCCATTATAAACCATAGCATTCCCAGAGCGATCAGAATATTCAATAATGTTACAACATAGTTGTAGGTAACCCTCCACGATCCTATCCTGCGCCTGATCATGATTCCTATATTGGGAATGAAGAAGGCAAAAATACTGAATACAGTAAGTGCATTGAGTACCCTCTCCTCATCCACTTCTTCTGTGGGTTCCGCATTGGCTGAGAAGAACAGAATCAGGTAGGCCATCAGAAGGAAACAGGCCAGGTATATCAGGTAGCTCGCTTTGATGAAGATGGTCGATAAGGGCCGTTTGCGATGTATCCGGAACGGTTTCAGAATAATTATCGCAATGATATATATGAGAAGAAATGCAGCAATGAATATGAAATGCAGCAGGAAGTTCATGACTATTCGGTTCCCTGGATGGTCGCTTTAATCTTCTGCTCGATCTCTTCCGATAATTCCGGATTGTCCCTTAATAGATTTTTCACAGCGTCTCTTCCCTGTCCCAGCCTGGTTTCACCATAACTGAACCAGGATCCACTCTTCTTGAGAATATCCAAATCAACACCCATGTCGATCAGTTCACCGGATTTGGAAATCCCTTCGCCATAAATGATGTCAAATTCTGCTTTTCGGAAGGGTGGTGCCAGTTTGTTTTTCACCACTTTCACCCGGGTACGGTTACCCTGGATTTCTTCCCCGTCTTTGATCTGTCCGATGCGCCTGATATCGATGCGCACAGAGGCGTAGAATTTAAGTGCGTTCCCACCTGTAGTGGTTTCCGGGTTTCCAAACATCACCCCGATCTTTTCGCGGAGCTGGTTGATGAAGAAACAGGTGGTATTGGTGCGGTTAATATTAGCTGTGAGTTTACGAAGTGCCTGTGACATGAGCCTGGCCTGTAATCCCATCTTTGAATCTCCCATCTCTCCCTCAATCTCTGCTCTGGGGGTTAGGGCGGCAACAGAATCAATCACAACGATGTCGATGGCGCCGGACCGGATCAGGTGATCTGTAATCTCCAGCGCCTGCTCTCCATTGTCGGGCTGAGAAATATAGAGGTTTTCGATATCCACCCCCAGCTTTTTTGCATAAAACCGGTCGAAGGCGTGTTCTGCATCTATGAATGCAGCAATGCCTCCTGCCTTCTGTGCTTCCGCGATGGCATGAATGGCCAGAGTGGTTTTGCCGGACGACTCGGGCCCGTATATCTCTATCACCCTTCCTCGGGGATATCCGCCCACTCCCAGGGCCAGGTCGACACCTAATGACCCCGACGAGAATACCTTCACATCCTCAATCGCATTATCTCCCAGTTTCATAATGGCTCCTTTGCCATACCCTTTCTCTATCTTATCCAGGGTCAGCTGAAGTGCTTTCAGTTTCTCCTGGTTATTGCTATTGGCGTTTCCGTTTCCGTTGCTCATATGATTTTACTGGTTAATGTGATCATTCAGAAAATATCTGTTTGCTATGCTCCTTGGTAAGTACCTTTTCAATAATTTTTTCAACATATCCATCCTTGTCAATGATGTATGTTTTTCTGATGATTCCCATATAGGTTCTTCCATACAATTTCTTCTCACCCCATGCACCATAGTCCTGGAGAACCTTAAGGTCCGGATCGGAGATCAACCTGAATGGAAGCTCATGTTTGGCAATGAAATTCAGGTGCGATTTTTCGCTGTCGGCGCTGACACCTACAATTTCGAAACCCTGCTCCCGGAACCGTGAGTAGTTGTCCCTCAGATCACATGCCTCGGCTGTACACCCGGGGGTATTGTCTTTTGGATAAAAAAAGAGTACAACTTTTTTTCCTCTGTACTCCTCCAGGGTGATTAGCTCTCCGTTCTGGTCCCTTGCGCTGATGGCAGGAGCCAGTTCTCCTTCTTTCAATTCCGGCATAGTAATTTTAAAGTCTAAATGTACGAAGATTGACTTAAACAGGGGGCTGATAGAGATGAGTCTTTATTAACAATCTGGGCTCCTTTTTTGCCATCTATTATTACTATTTTTGACTGCAACAGATCGAGTAGCATTATGGTTAGACGTATCCTCAGAATACTTTATTATTCAGCAGCAGTGCTGCTTTTTTGTGCCGGGCCCAAGCTCTATGGGCAACAGAATTCAACTGATATTCAGCAATTAAATGATTTGTCCCTGGCCAGTTTCGAGGAGGGCGATTACCGCTCGGCTCTGTCAGGTTTCAGGAAACTGATCGACCTTGAAAAGGGTGAGGCCCAGCACCGCTACTATGCAGGGAGGTGCCTGGTTGAGTTAAATGAGGAACTGGATGAAGCCATCGAGTTGCTGTATGGAGCATCTCTTCAAAAGGTGCCACGGGATGTCACTTTTTATCTTGGAATGGCATACCACAGATACTATAATTTCCAGGAAGCTCACAAGTATTTCGAAAAGTTCGGGGTATCGGCAAACCGCCAGGAGAAGAAGGAGTACAACATAAAGCACCATACCGCCACTGCCAGAAGTGCCGGGGAGATCACCTCTACTTACAATCCTTTCCAAGTGATGAATGTGACCTTCCTGGACCTAAGTGATTCCCTTCAGTACTCGCAGGTGAAAATGAAAGGGGGACAACTGAGCAGGAAACCTGACGCCTATATGGTGGGTGATGAGGATCCATCAGGCCTGAGTAAGCTGATGTTTATCCTTTCCAACCCGGTAAGGGGGGATTATCTTTATTTCTCGGGGCACAGCAAAAGTGGAAAGGGCGGAACCCAGCTTTTCAGAGTCAGAAAGGGGGCGGGCAGATCCTGGAGTGCACCTGAAGAGGTGGCTGCCCTGAATACTGATGGAAATGAGGTTTTGCCCTACTTTGATCCCATCGAAGAAGATCTCTATTTTGCTTCAGATGGTTATTTTGGAGTCGGTGGTTTTGACCTTTACCGGTCTCATTATGACAGTGAAAGGGATCTGTGGTCCGAACCCATGAACCTTGGATTTCCAGTGAATTCTGCAATGGATGAATACTTGTTGTTGCCGGGATCCGACCTTGGTCTGGTGTTATTCTTTTCCACCCGCCAGGGGACCGACAGTACGGTGACAGTTTACAGGGTCCACCTTTCAGAACCGAAGAAAAAGACAGCGGCCAACGATGAGAGGATGCTACGCGAAATTGCCCAGTTGGGTGGTGTGGCTGAGGATATCCTGGCTGAGCTGCAAAACCTGGAGCGGTCAGGCGAGCTCGTAAGGAGAGAATCAGTGTCGGGCAATCATGCCCCTGTTGCTGCAGCTGCCCCTGTTGCATCAGCTGTCCCTGTCGTTTCAGATGCCCCCACCACAAGGCTTACCGATACTGAATCGAAATCTGCCTATCAGTTCTACCTGGCAGAAGCCCTTACTCACCAGGCTCTTTCAGATTCCCTGAAAGACCTGGCCTTCGATGCCCGCAGAAGAGTTCGGGAGTCTGACGATCCCAACGATCGGTGGGTATGGCAGAAGCAGATTATGGTGTGGGAGAAAAGAGCACGTGAAGAAGAGGCCATGGCAGACTACCTCTATACAAAGATGGAGGTGGAAAGAGCTTCGAAGTTATCAAACCCGGCAGTCAACCCGCCTGAGACAATCAGGGTCGATAGGGTGATTGCAGATCTGACCGTATACCGCTATGCCGATCAGAGCGCAGAAATTGAGGGAGAGCCGGGTACCAGGCCTTCCAGAACAGATCAGACTTTGGTAGAGCCGGCCGTGCAGCCTCGTTCCGTTCCTATCCGCAGGTTTGATATCCTGGCCCATTCACCCTACACCATCAGTAATCCCATTCCCATGGACGTGGCCCTTCCGGAGGGTACCCTTTACCGGATCCAACTGGGGGCATTTGGATCTGTGGTGGATCCTGGTGAATTCGGGGGAATCAGTCCTGTAACCGGGGAACGGTTAAAGGAGCGCGGGATTATAAAATATTATGCCGGGAAGTTTTCGAGGTACGAAGATGCCTCAGAGGCAATCCCCAGAATTCAATCCATAGGGTATGAAGATGTATTCATTGTGGCGTGGTACAATGGGATACAGGTTTCTACCCAAAAGGCAAAACAATTGGAGTGAATCTATTTTGATGCAGAATTTTTTTATATTTGGAGGGAGTGAAAGAACCAGATCATGGATAGCAATTTTACCAGCAGGCCACAGAAGTTGGGTTCTGAAGATGTTGACAATCAGAGCCAGGCGAGATTAGTGCTGCACAACGATGAGGTAAATACCTTTGACTATGTGATGGAAACACTGGTGGATATATGTGATCATTCCATGACTCAGGCCGAACAATGTGCCACAATCACCCATTACAAAGGCAAATGTGAAGTCAGGTCAGGCTCCCTTTCAGAGATGAAAGAGCTTCGCTACAAACTTATTTCGCGCGGACTGAAAGCCTCAGTGGATAATTGATCCTGTTATGACAGTAATCATCATCTTAATCATTCTGGGAATTCTGCTTTTTGTGATTGAATTCCTCCTTGTTCCAGGGGTAACCGTTGCGGGCATTGGAGGACTGGTGCTCACGGTTTTCGGAGTCTATAAGGCGTTCAACGATTTTGGAACCGCCACAGGTGTGTGGGTCCTGGCCGGTACGCTGATGCTCAGTGTATTTGTGATAATCATGTCGCTCAGGGCCAGAACCTGGGACCGCCTGATGCTGAAGACGAAAATTCAGGGAACTGTGGATAGTGCACTCACCGAAGATCAGATCAAGGCCGGGGATCGTGGTTCGGCTCTCACCCGTCTGGCACCTATGGGAAAAGTCCTGGTTAATGAATTAGTAAGGGAAGCCAAATCCACCGAAGGCTATGTCGACGAGCATACAGAAATTGAAGTGGTCTCCGTGGAAGGGACCCGGATCAGTGTTAAACCAATAAAAGAAAAATAGATATGGAGGCATTTAGTTACTCATGGATAATCATTGTTGTGGCCAGTATCATTGGCCTCTGGATCATTTTATACTTTATCCCCATCGGATTGTGGTTCACCGCACTCCTTTCAGGTGTGCGGATCTCTCTTTTACAGCTGATCCTGATGCGGTGGAGGAAGGTTCCTCCAACCATTATTGTCAGGTCGATGATTGAAGCACACAAGGCCGGACTGGCAACTATCCAGCGTGATGAAATGGAGGCACACTATCTTGCTGGAGGGCATGTGGAACAGGTGATCCATGCCCTTGTATCGGCCAGCAAGGCCAACATAGATCTGCCCTTCCAGATGGCCACTGCCATTGACCTGGCCGGACGGGAAGTTCTGGAAGCTGTTCAGATGTCGGTAAATCCCAAAGTAATTAATACACCCCCGGTAACAGCTGTGGCCAAAGATGGGATCCAGCTGATCGCCAAAGCGCGTGTTACCGTCAGGGCCAATATCAAGCAGCTTGTGGGTGGTGCAGGAGAAGAGACAGTGCTTGCCAGGGTAGGTGAAGGGATCGTCTCCTCTATTGGTTCTTCAAAATCTCATAAGGAGGTGTTGGAGAACCCAGATAATATTTCAAAGATCGTACTGGAAAAGGGGCTTGACGCAGGGACCGCTTTTGAGATTCTCTCCATTGATGTGGCCGATATAGATATAGGAAAAAACATTGGTGCGGTACTTCAGATGGACCAGGCCAATGCCGACAAGAATATTGCACAGGCCAAGGCCGAGGAGCGCAGGGCAATGGCTGTCGCTACCGAACAGGAGATGAAAGCCAAAGCCCAGGAGGCCAGAGCCAAGGTGATTGAAGCTGAGGTTGAGGTCCCCCTGGCCATGGCTGACGCATTCAGGAGTGGAAACCTGGGAATCATGGATTATTTGAAGTTCAAGAATATTGAAGCTGATACCTCTATGCGGGACTCCATCTCCAAGGGATCGCAGCAATCGGGAGGCAAAATTGGAGACAAGGATAGGGATAAGTAGAAGTAGTATCGCTATTTCTTTCGGTAGTATCCCCCGGTAGGGAAACCGCCTTTTACTCCGCGGGAGGCTGCGCCCTCTTCGTCGACTTCATCAGGCAATAACCACTGTTTCAGGTCATTTATCAATTGACTGCTTACTGGAGGCTGGTCGGTTATCAGGAACCCACCGGTAAGATAGGCAAACGGATACTGGTCCTTGAATGCATGGAGGTGATCCTCGGAATGAACCATTAATTTGGAGCCTTCCATCCTGGTCATTTCCATTTCAACGGTCTGGTTGCTATGCCGGGACGACAGGGTATAGTTCACAATAAAATCCTTCCCCTCATCTATCCACTGTGTGGTGCTGTTTGGCAGAAATTCCATCCTGATTACCACAGGATCGGAGAAGGTTTCGCCATCTTTCAGAAACCGAGAGATCTCGCTGATGGTAAAACCAAACCATCCCTCCTGGTCGGTGGTGGTGGCAGAAGAGAACTCAAACAGCGTTTCAGATCCGGATACCCGCTTCAGCTGTACAGTCAGGTCAAAATTTTCGCTGGCTATCCTGTTGCCTTCAATATCGGTAAGCATGCCCTGGAAACTCAGGTCATAAACAGGTTGTCCCAACAGTGGTCCGATTGCGCTGAAAACCACTACAATCAGTAAGTTGATTTTGTTCTTTTTCAGGTTCATGACTCAGGGATATTGGTAGTTTTAAATGTACAAATTTCCTGGAAACAAATACAGGTGAAGCAAAACCTTAAGAATATCAGTATGTGGACAATGCATTGTAGAGAACTGTTTATAACCATCACAGGGCCTCAGCTCTGCCATACCTGCACAGCCCTATGCGTTATTAACTAATTGTTAATAACCATTGTGCGTGAATTGTGAACAGAGAATCGCGTGATCTTCTTGACTTGTTTCTACCGATGGTTTATTTTTGGTTAGACCGAGTGAGAGATAACAGGCCGCTCGAAGGATCGCCCGGTGTAGTGAGCCAGCCCTACGGGACCTGGTTAGCGAACTGGCCGGAAAAGGGATTCCCCCAAATCCGGAGATTCATCCAGAGCCAGGCATGTGCCAGGAGACAAAGTTTTCTGGGATATTTAACCGCAGGTCCTCTCAAAGACGATCTTTAAAAGGTTGATCAGGAAGGTTGAAGAGCCAAAAAGAATCCCCTGGGGTTCCACTAAGCTTTTTCACTCTGGCCTCAGGCAGATCACAAGACCTGGCTGAAGCAGGGGCTTTCAGGAGCCAGTCCCGGAAATTCGGTGTATCGCCGGGTGAAAGGACGGTTGCAAGTCAATGTTCTAAGGAACATGGGCCGAGAACCCGGGCTTAACGGTTGAAAACCCTTCGGGGATTACCGCTTGAGCCGGCCATAATAACTGTAACTCGGCACTGATTGGTTGCTATGGGTACCTATTAGTGAAATGGGAGCAAACCCAAAAGTTTGCTCCCATTTTGTTTTTATGCCTGGCTGTTTTTTAGCCCTGGCTGCTTTTTGAATTACCTCCGATTTTTTTAATCCCTTCAATAATGATACCCAGCAGAATTCCTCCGATGCATGCTGCAAATGCCC
>JAGLPR010000181.1 GCA_023137255.1 Bacteroidales bacterium
ATGTCGGTATCGGCATACAGGATTCTGTATTTTGTTGTACTCGTATAAGGCAACATAATGTACTCGTTTCACTCGTGTTAGTATGCTCGCTATGCTCGCGTTATTGCTTAGGTGTTCGCTGCGCGAACGTTAGTGAACTCTAACTTTCAGCTTTATGACTTTCAGCTTTCAGCTTAACAAACTTTAGACTTTTAGCTTTTGACTTTCTACTGAGTTATTCCTTCCAGGCTGAAGAGAAATGTATACTCCATGGCTGTCTCTTTGTAAGGTTCAAACCTTCCTGAGGCACCACCGTGACCGGTCTCCATGTTGCAGTACATCAGCAAAGCATTGTCGTCGGTTTTCATCTCTCGCAGTTTGGCCACCCATTTGGCGGGCTCCCAGTACTGTACCTGGCTGTCGTGCAACCCGGAGGTCACCAGCATGTTGGGATAGGATTTGGACTCCACCTGGTCGTAGGGCGAATAACTGAGCATGTAGTCGTAATACTCCTTCTCATTGGGATTGCCCCACTCATCATATTCACTGGTGGTGAGCGGAATGTCCTCATCCAGCATGGTGGTTACCACATCCACAAAAGGCACGCCAGCAATCACCCCGTGGTAAAGCTCCGGCTGCAGGTTGATCACAGCTCCCATCAGCAATCCGCCGGCACTGCCACCCATGGCATAGAGGTGTTCCGAAGAGGTGTAATTCTCTTTAATAAGATGCTCCGCACAATCATTAAAATCGGTGAATGTATTGATCTTTTTCAGAAGCTTTCCATCTTCGTACCACGGACGCCCATATACCTGGCTGCCGCGAATGTGGGCTATAACATACACAAACCCACGATCCAGCAGAGAAAGCCTGTAGGAGCGAAAACCGGGATCTATGGTGCTTCCGTAGGATCCGTAACCGTACAGGAGGGTTGGATTCTCTCCGTTCAGTTCAGTTCCCTTGCGATAGACAATACTCATGGGGATCTTCTTCCCATCGTCGGCATCTGCATAGAGACGCTTTGCCTCATAGTTGGCCGGGTCAAACTTGCCGCCCACCACCTCTTCCTGTTTCAACAGGGTCTTCTCCTTATCATCCAGGTGATAGTCTATGGTCGAAACAGGCGTGGTCAGAGAGGTATAACCATACCTAAGCACCTTGCTGTCAAATTCGGGATTCACCGAGATCCAGGCACTATAGACCTCTTCACCCATATCGATGTAGTGCTCATTGCCACTTTCCCACGAAATCACCCGAAGATGGCTCAGCCCCTCTTTTCGCTCCTCAACCACCAGGTAATCCTTGAAGATCTCTATTCCCTCCAGGAAGACATCTTCACGGTGTGCAATCACCTCAGTCCAGTGCTCCTTTCCGGTCTTTGTCACCGGAGTCTTCATCAGCCGGAAATTGGTGGCATCCAGGTTGGTAATGATATAGAAGTGGTCTCCATAATGTGAAATATTGTACTCCAGTCCCCGTGTCCTCGGCTGAATGATCTTAAACTCACCCGTGGGATCATCGGCCGGCAGAAACCGGTATTCTGTAGTCAGGGTACTGGCACTGCCAATGATCATATACTCTTTGGACTTGGATTTGTAAACATAGGTGCTGAATGTCTCATCCGTCTCATCATGAACAAGAACATCTTCCGAGGAAGGGGTACCCATCACATGCCTGTAGATCGCTTTGCTCCTTAAGGTCTCATCATCTTTCTGGGTGTAGAACAGCGTCTTGTTGTCGCTGGCCCAGGAGGCACCCCCGGTGGTGAGCTTGATTTCATCACCGAGCAGTTTGCCGGTTTCCAGGTCCTTGATGTAGATGGTATACTTACGCCGGCTCACCGTATCGATGCCGATGGCCATGTAACGGTTGTCGGGACTAACACTTAACCCGGCCACCTGGTAGTAGGAATACCCTTCGGCCATTTCATTTACATTGGCCAGGATCTCCTCTGCAGATTCCAGGCTCTCCTTCTTCCTGCAGAAGATGGGATACTCCTTCCCCTCCTCATAACGGGAATAGTAGTAATAACCGTTCTCCTTGTAGGGAACTGACTCATCGTCCTGCTTGATCCTTCCCACAATCTCATTAAAAAGATCCTTCTGGAACTGTTCGGTTCCCTTCATTACCGACTCTCTGTAGGCGTTTTCAGCCTCCAGATATGCAATTACTTCAGGATTCTCTCGCTCCCTGAGCCAGTAGTAGTTATCAATGCGGGTGTGACCGTGTATGGTCAGTTCTTTCAGTTTCTTAGCAGCAACTGGTGCTTCCATGGAATTGGATAATTTACATGATTGAATGGTAAACACTGCCAGGATAGCCAGTGAAACCGAGATTATTCTTTTCATAAGATTCGGGGATTTCTTATTGACATGCCGAATTTAATGCTTTTTCATGGAAAGCTGGATTCTTTTCCTTGAAATATCGACCTCCAGTACCCTCACCTTCACATGCTGGTGGATCTTCACCACATCGTTGGGATCCTTTACAAACCGGTCGGCCAGCTGGGAGATGTGGACCAGTCCGTCCTGTTTCACTCCCACATCCACAAAAGCCCCGAACTTGGTGATATTGGTCACGATGCCAGGTAGCTCCATGCCAGGTTTCAGGTCCTCCATGGTGAACACGCTCTGATCGAACTCAAATACTTCGATCTGTTCCCTGGGATCTCTTCCCGGTTTCTCCAGTTCAGACTGTATGTCTTTCAGCGTCGGTAATCCAATGCCTCCCTGCACATAATTGTTCAGATCGATCTGCTTTACAAGCGATTCATCTTTTACCAGTTGGTTTAGATCCACCTTCAGGTCTGAGGCCATTCGCTCCACAATGTGGTAGCTTTCAGGATGGACCGCTGAGTTATCCAGCGGATTATCGGCACCTTCTATCCGAAGGAATCCAGCACACTGCTCATACGCCTTCTCCCCCATCCGGGCCACCTTCTTTAACTGCTTCCTGGAGGTGAATCCCCCGATCTCCTGCCTGTAATCCACCACATTCTGTGCCAGCGTGGGGCCCAATCCCGAAACATAGGTCAACAAATGCATGCTGGCAGTATTCAGGTTCACCCCCACCAGGTTTACACAGCTCTCTACCACCTCGTCGAGACTCTTCTTCAGCTTACCCTGATCCACATCGTGCTGGTACTGTCCCACGCCGATACTCTTGGGATCGATCTTCACCAGTTCGGCCAGCGGATCCATCAACCGTCGTCCAATGGAAACAGCTCCACGGACCGTCACATCATAATCGGGAAACTCATCCCTTGCTATCTTCGATGCCGAATAGATGGAGGCGCCCGATTCATTGACCACGTAAACTTCCATATCCTGCGGAAAACGGAGCATCCGGATGAATCGTTCGGTCTCCCTGCTGGCAGTACCATTCCCGATGGCAATGGCTTCCACCTTATACTGTTCTACCAGGGAGGATACCTTCCGGGTCGACCCGGCCCGGTCCTGCTGGGGCGGATGTGGATAGATGGTAGCATTGTGCAGCAGGTTCCCCTGTTCATCAAGGCAGACCAGTTTGCAACCGGAGCGGAATCCGGGATCCAGTGCCAGCACCCTTTTCTGTCCCAGCGGCGATGCCAGCAAAAGTTGCCTCAGGTTGTCGGCAAACACTTTGATCGCCTCCATATCGGCTTTCTCTTTATAGAGTGCCTTATATTCATTTTCAATGGAGGGCTGCATCAGTCTTTTATAGGAATCCTTTACTGCTTCCTCTACCTGCTGCCCCACATCGTAGGGGCTCTTTACAAACTGTTCCGACAGGGCATCGGTAACCCGCACCGATTCGGGATCCATGGAAATTTTCAGGAAACCCTCCTGCTCCCCCCTGCGCATGGCCAGGATCCGGTGGCCCGGACACTTCTTCAAAGGCTCAGCAAATTCAAAATAGTCTTTGAATTTCATGCCCTCCTCCTCCTTGCCTTTCACCAGTTTTGAAGAGATGACCGCACTTCGGTCAAAGTGGTAACGTACCGTTTTTCGGGCCCGCGGATTCTCATTCACCCACTCGGCAATGATGTCCCGGGCACCCTTCAATGCATCGTCCACACTCTCTACCTCCTCGTTCAGGTATTCTGAGGCAGCCTTTTCTACCTGCATCTCTTGCTGTTTCATCAGAATCTTCGCCAGCGGCTCCAGTCCTTTGTCCCTCGCTACGGTAGCCCTTGTCTTTCTCTTGGGTTTGTAGGGCAGGTAGATATCTTCGAGCTGCACCGGATCGAGGCACTCCTCAATTTTCTTTCTTAGCTCGGGGGTCAGTTTCTCCTGCTCCTCAATGGTCTTCAGGATATAATCCTGTCTCTTCTGTAACTCCTTCAGCTTGTTCAACTCATCCCGTATGGCGGTAATCTGCACCTCGTCGAGACTCCCGGTATGCTCCTTGCGATAACGGCTGATAAAGGGGATGGTAGCCCCCTCTTCCAAAAGATCCACCGTATTCTTTACCTGCCTCAACGGGATGTTCACCCTGTCGGCAATTACCTCTTCAAAAACTATCATCTCTTTTCTGCATTTTAAAGGCATAAAGGTAATGATTGTATCATAAAACATTATTTTTACAGGAAAGCAACCCACATGAACAAACACCTGATCGCCCCCTCCATTCTGACTGCCGACTTCCTGCACCTGGATGAAGAGATTCGCATGGTAAACAAATCTGAAGCTGACCTGCTGCACCTCGATATCATGGACGGGGTATTTGTACCCAATCTCACTTTTGGCTTTCCTGTGATCCGGCAGATCAAATCGGTATCGAACTTACCGCTGGATGTGCACCTGATGATCGTCGAGCCCGACCGCTACCTGGAGGAGTACAGGGATGCAGGGGCAGACTGGCTGACGGTCCATTACGAGACCTGTCCCCACCTTCACCGGACCATCCAGAAGATCAGGGAACTGGGCATGAAACCGGCTGTTTCGGTCAATCCCCACACCGATGTGGCGCTTCTTGAGCCGGTGCTGGGTGACCTGAATATGGTGCTGGTAATGACAGTAAATCCGGGATTCGGGGGACAAAAATTCATCGATGCTTCCTATACAAAAATCAGGAAACTGCGCAAAATGATCACCGATGCGGGCGCCAAGACCCTGATCCAGATCGATGGCGGGGTTACAGAAGAGAACATCGGCAGCCTGATCGAAGCTGGGGTGGATGTGTTTGTGGTTGGAAATACAGTTTTTTCTGCCAAAGATCCGGTCCAGGTAATCTCAAACCTAAAGAAAACATTCTAAGATATGTATCAGCAAAAGAAACCCCGCGATTACCGAAGTATGTGGATCGTCAGCATGGTCCTTCTGGTATTAGGCATTGTGCTAACCATCAACCTGGCCATCATTCGGCCGGTGGGATTTGTCCTGCTGGGCATAGGTGGAATAGGCCTGATCCTGAGCCTCTCCAACATGGACAAGTGGAAGGACAAAAAGGATAAGGACGAACCACGTCACTTTAACTGATTCCCATCCCATGACAGAAGAGAAGCACAGCTCCCACATGGGAGTGGACCTTGGTGGTACCAAGGTGGCTGTAGGAAAGATTACAGCAGGAATTCTAACAGAGCAGGTAAGCGGTAAAATCGATCAGTCATCGGACGATCCCATGGATGCGGTCCGGCTTATGGGAGACCTGATCCAAAAGTTAATAAATGAGCAGGTGAAAGGGATCGGTGTCGGAGTACCCGGACTGGTAAACCGCGACTGGGGCATTGTCTACGATGTACTGAACATCCCCAACTGGAAAGAGATCCCGCTGAAAGCCCTGCTTGAGGAGAAGTTCAAAATACCTGTGTATGTGGACAACGATGCCAACTGTTTTGCCATAGGAGAATACAGGTACGGATCCTTTTCAGGTTACGACGATTTTGTGGGCATCACCCTGGGAACCGGGATGGGTTCAGGAATCATCAAAAACGGTGCTTTGCTACCCGATGCACACTGCTGTTCAGGAGAGTTTGGCACCATACCCTACCTGGACGGTATCTATGAAAATTACACCAGCGGGATGTATTTTAAAATGAAATACGGGAAAAACGGAGAGGAAGTAGCCAAAAATGCAGTGGCTGGAGAGCCTTGGGCCCGACAGGCGTACCGGGAGATGGGAACCCACCTTGGCAAGGCCATTCAGACCATCATCATGTCGGTCGATCCGCCCCTGGTCATCATCGGTGGATCGGTGGCAAAAGCAAGGGAACTGTACGAAGAGTCCATGTGGGAATCCATTCGCAAAATTCCATTTCCCTCGGTGCTGGAAAATTTCAGAGTGGAGTTTTCCGAGACTGAACATATTGCCATCAAGGGGGCAGCTGCACTCTGCCCGGTAATTAAAACATAAACCAAACAAACAACAAATAACATGGATAAAAAAGTAGGCATTGGACTAATTGGATCGCAGTTTATCGCGTCTATTCATGTAGATTCCTTCAAGAAAATCAAGGATGCAGAGGTGGTTGCAGTCATGTCGCCTACCCCCGGGAATGCCAAAAAATTTGCAGAGACACACCAGATCCCGAACCATTTCACCAAACTGGATGATATGCTGGCCATGGATAAGATCGATATGGTGGTGCTTGGGGCTCCCAATTTCCTTCACTGTGAAATCACCCTGAAGGTAGCCAAGGCGGGAAAGCACATTGTGGTGGAGAAGCCATTCTGTCTGAACATGAAGGAGGCCGACCTGATGATCGATGCCTGCAAAGAGGCCGGGGTTAAACTGATGTATGGAGAAGAACTCTGCTTTGCCCCCAAATATGTAAGGTTGAAAAGTCTGCTGGATGAAGGCGCCCTGGGAAAACCGATCCTGTTGAAGCAGTCAGAAAAACATGACGGTCCACATGCCCCCCATTTCTGGGATGTGGAGCGCTCAGGCGGCGGGGTTTCCATGGATATGGGCTGTCACGCCTTCCAGTTCTTCCGGTGGCTCAATGGTAACAATCCTGTGAAATCGGTCTACGCCCAGATGAGCACCACGGTGCATAACCATAAAACCAAGGGCGACGACAATGGCATCATCATTCTTGAGTTTGAAAACGGGGTGACCGCCATGGCCGAAGAGAGCTGGACCAAGCTGGGCGGCATGGACGACCGGGCCGAAATACATGGTGCTGAAGGGGTGGCTTATGCCGATTTACTGCAAGGCAACTCCATCCAGACCTACAGCAATAAAGGGATTGGATATGCGGTAGAGAAAGCTGGAAATACCATTGGCTGGAGCTACACCATGTTTGAGGAGAATTGGAACTATGGCTTCCCGCAGGAGATGGAGCATTTTGTGGACTGTGTCAAGAACGACAAGGAGCCGCTTGTTACCGGTGAGGATGGCAGGGCAGTAATGGAGATCATCTTTGCTGCTTATGAGTCAGCAGGAACCGGGAAAAAGGTGGAGCTGCCCTTCCGAAGTGACGCAGCCAAACCTTACGACCTCTGGAAAAACCGGGATTGATGCATGTAATAAAGATCGCCGATTACCAGGAGATGAGCCGCGTAGGGGCCTCCCTTGTTCTGGAAATGGTAAAGAAGAAGCCCAATCTACTGCTCTGTACTGCCACGGGCAGCTCTCCGGAAGGTCTCTACAAAGAGCTGGCTACACTGGCCCATGCAGAACCGGAGCTATTCAAACAGCTGCGGATTCTTAAGCTGGATGAGTGGGGAGGAATCCCTGAAAATCATCC
>JAGLPR010000182.1 GCA_023137255.1 Bacteroidales bacterium
GGAGTTCCTGGGCATGGGAATTACCCTTCTGGGCATTGTACTGGTCATGTCGGTCAAAGTGGATATTAAAAAGGGAGCCTTTGGCAAAACGCTCAAAGCGGGGCCGCTTGTGCTTGGAAGCCTGATGGCGCTGGGAGGGGCCGTGGGTCAGGCAGCCGGACTGGTACTAAGCAAGAAGGGAATGCAGGACATGGACCCCTTCTCTGCTACCCAGATCAGGATCATGGCCGGGGTGGTCGGTTTTTCCCTGGTAATTACCGCTTTTAAGAGATGGAAGCACCTTTTCGGAGCAGTGAAAGATTTGAGAGCCATGAAGTTTATGACCATCGGCTCATTTACAGGACCTTTCCTTGGGGTCAGCTTCTCCCTGCTGGCAGTTCAGAACACCGATACAGGCATCGCCGCCACCCTGATGGCCCTTACTCCGGTAATGATTATTCCTCCAGCCATCCTGATGAAAAAGGAGAAGATCAAAGCTATGGAGATAATAGGCGCCTTTGTTTCGGTGGGTGGTGTGGCCCTCTTTTTCCTCTGATCAGTTCAACACGTCGTTGTCCGGATGCTTCTCCCGTTGGTGAATCCGTTGCCTGTGCTCTGTATGCATATGCAACAGGTTGGAAAGGAGGATCACCATGGAGGCCACTCCCGCCAGCGCAAGAACATAGACCAGTACTACCCCGAAAGGAATCAGGAAATAGAAGACAACTATGATGAGAGTTACCCATACACCGGCACACCAGGGACAGGTAATGATGGAGCTCAAGGTCCCTATAACATAGAGGTCCTCCCTCTTTTTCAATACATTCCGCAGATACTTAAAAATCTGCTCAAATACTACGATCCTGGTCATCCGGTATGTGGCCAGAACGACGATCACCGCCTCTTTGAATGTCAACTCCGTTAAATCCACCCCCTTTTGTCTGAGCAGATAGCCCACCAGTAACAAGGCTCCAAAAAAGACAGAGGCCGACCAGAAATTCCATGCCTGATGTTTCCTCTCATTCATCATAGTAAATACAATTGATCATATGACAATATACAAAACTATTCTTTGTTTGGGATTTTTGACATGGCTCTCTCGGTCATGGCAGTGATGGTCAGGGCCGGATTCACACCCGGATTGGCCGAAATGGCGCTGCCGTCGCACACATACAGATTCTCATAGCCAAACACTTTGTGATCCTGGTCAATCACCCCTTCGGTTGAATCCTTCCCGATCACACATCCACCCAGAATATGGGCGGTAAGAGGTGTACCCAGCACCGCTTCGGTCACCATCACAAACGGATGGCCCTCCACCTCCTCCGAGGTGGCATCGGCCAGTTCCCTGGCCAGGGGCATGGAAGCAGAGGGGGCCGGACCGCTTGAGAGCGTGCTTCTCATATTGATCAGGCCCCGCTTCAGTCTCAGCGTGCTGTCGATGTGCTGCATAAAGAGCAGGATCACCGACTCCCTGGCAAAGTCGCGGCTGAAATAGATCCTGAGCCAGGGCAAGGGTCGGCTAATAAAGCTCCATATTAATTTCATGATGCGACCCAGCACACTCTTTCCATGAACCATGGGAACACCCATCAATTTCCAGAATCCTGAACCACTTGCATACCTGACCGGCTCAATGTGTGAATCTTTATCGGGAGGAAAAATGGAACCAATGGCCACCCCTTTAGAGAAATCCTTCTCCTTCTGACCGGAGTGTACCAGTGCCAGGCTCTCGTTGTTGGTCCTGATCTGGGCACCCAGCTGATCGCTGATGGCCGGTAGAGAGCTCCGCCTCAAATTGAGCAGCAGCCTCACCGTTCCCAGCACGCCTCCTGCCAGGATCACATTCCGGGTAGTGAAGCGGGTTCTCTTTTTATACAAGCCCGTAGAATCCTTCAGTATCACCCGGTATCCCCGGCTTCCCTCTTCTCCTGTGTCGGGCTCACCAGAAACAGAATCTGTGAGCGGCTCCACACCAATCACCTTCTTCTCCGCAAGCACTTCTGCCCCCTCCTTTTCAGCCAGGTACAGGTAATTCTTGTCCAGGGTGTTCTTGGCATTGTAACGGCACCCGGTCATGCACCCTCCGCACATATTGCATCCCGACCGCCTGGGTCCCTCACCATCGAAAAAGGGATCGGGAACCTCCTGTTCCGGTTCCCCGAAGAAGACTGCCACCCGGGTGGGCTCGAACTGGTCAGATTTACCAAACCTGGCTGCCACGTTTCCAAGTGCCTCGTCTGAGTCATACAAGCCGGGATTCTCAGTGGCTCCGAGCATACGTTCTGCCTCAGTATAGTGTGGTTCCAGGTCCGATTTCCAGTCGGCGATCCCGGCCCAACTACCCGATTGAAAGAAGGTTTCGCGGGGACGTGGCAGTGTATTGGCATACATCAGGGAGCCTCCTCCCACCCCCACACCGCTGAGAATTCCCACATGACGCATGATGGTAATCTTGAATATTCCACGAAACCTGAACAGGGGCATCCAGAGCCACCTGCGCAGTTTCCAGTTGGTCTCGGGAAACTGGTCGGGCAACCATCTTTTTCCCTTCTCGATCACCAGCACCCGGTAACCCTTCTCAGTCAGACGCATGGCCGACACGGAACCTCCAAAGCCGGACCCTACAATGATGTAATCGAAGTCATATTGCATGCCCGAATTTATCATTTTAATCAAAGAATGCCGTTTTACATGGAAAAGATTTAATGTAACTTGCATAAACGTCCGGACAGCCCATGTTTTCAAAAGAGGTAGCAAAACAACTTAGAGAGGAGTTCTGGGATCAGTTTAAAACCATATCCAGTCGAAGGAGAATAAGTAAAAAGTTGCCCGGCGACTGGATCCTGACACAGAC
>JAGLPR010000183.1 GCA_023137255.1 Bacteroidales bacterium
AGTTGTATGAGAAGCTGGAATCGGTAAAGCTTATCATGGAGGAGACCATGGGTGAGCCCATGACCTGGGAGCTTGAATACATTCGGGAGAACGGGAAATCGGTGAGCCGCATCTACCTGCAGCTCGAGGGAGTCGACATTTACGACAGCAGTACCTGGCCCGCTGCCCATGAGTTTATGTATAAGAAAATGATGAAACTGGAGGAGTTCTACCGCGAATACCGGGACTTCTTTAAATACTCATAAGCAATGAACCAATTTTTTATTGCCCTTTGCGTCACAGCGGCACTATGCTCCCCCATCGCCGCAACGGCCCAGGACAGCGGATCGGGAACCGATCGTCAGCCGGCTTTTGCAGGCACCTTCTACCCTGCCAGTCCCCGCGAACTACGGGCCGATCTGGAAGATTACTTTGCACGGGCCATGCCTGCAAAGCTGGAGGGCCGGGTCAGGACGCTAATTGTTCCCCACGCCGGGTATGACTATTCAGGGGTGGTGGCTGCTTCGGGTTACAAGAGCATCCCGAAGGATGCACAGTATAAGAACATCTTTATCATCGCCTCCTCCCACAGGGAGCAGTTCAAAGGTGCATCGGTTTATGCTGCAGGCGACTACATCACCCCCCTGGGAGAAGCCAGGGTGAACCGGGAGATCGCCAGACAGCTGATCGATAATGAGAAGAGCATCACTTACTTTCCAAAAGCGCACGACCGGGAACACAGCATTGAGGTGCAGATCCCGTTTATCCAGTACCACTTTACAAAAACCCCTGCCATAGTGCCCATTGTAATGGGCAGCTCCTCCCTCTCTGCAGCCAGTGACCTGGCCGCCGCACTCCTGCCGTGGTTCACCCCGGAAAACCTCTTTATAATCAGCTCCGATTTCTCTCATTACCCCTCGTACAAGGATGCAAAACGAATTGACAAGCTTACGGCAGAGGCGATACTTACCAAAGATCCCGAACTGTTTTACAAGGTCCTGAGGAAAAACAGCAGCGAGGGGGTGAAAAACCTGGCCACCCCCAGCTGTGGTTGGAGCTCCATTATGACCATGCTTTATATGGCCGACCGGAAGGAGGAGATTGAGATCTCACCGGTCCTCTACCGAAATTCGGGCGATTCGCCCATCGGGGACAAAGAACGGGTGGTGGGATACTGGGCCATCGCTGGTTATGAAAAGCCCACAGAACCACTCTCCTGTGAACTGGATGCGGTGGAGAAAAAGACCCTGCTGGCGATCTCCCGTTCTACCCTGGAAACTTACCTGATCTCCGGAACCCTGGCTGAGGTTTCCAACAGCGGACTCACCGGCACCCTCCGGCAGCCTGCCGGGGCCTTTGTGAGCCTCTATATGGGAGGAAAGCTCAGGGGTTGCATCGGGAATTTCACACCCGACAAACCGCTCTACATGGTGGTCCAGGAGATGACCCTGGCTGCTGCCCTCAACGACCGCCGGTTTGCACCGGTGGAGGCCTCCGAACTGGAGTATATCTCCATTGAGGTATCGGTACTTACCCCCTTACATAAGATCGGGTCCATCGATGAATTTCAGCTTGGCTTAAACGGGATCTACATGAAAAAAGGGGACAAATCGGGCACCTTCCTTCCACAGGTGGCCCAATCGACCGGATGGAACACCGAGGAGTTCTTCGGACACTGTGCAAAGGATAAGGCCGGCATGGGTTGGGACGGATGGAAAGAAGCCGATCTTTATGTGTATGAAGCCATTGTATTTGGAGAAGAGAAGATAAAATAAAATGACCCTGGGCCCCTACCATCTGATCTCAACTGGAGTGCTGCTCATCCTCTCCTACCTGGTCAGCCTGGCCTCGGTACGGCTGCAACTCCTCCAACGGCAAAATCACCGGAAGTTCTGGAACTCGCTGTTGCTGCTCTTTTTTATCTCCACAGCCACACTTGGTCTGTTGCTGGTGGTGAAGGTCAATTACAAACTGAACATGGCCTGGATGGAAAGCGTCATGCAGTGGCATGTGGACCTGGGCATAGGTTTTGCCTTTGTGGCCATTTTTCACCTTACCTGGCACCTCCGTTACTACACCGGGCCGGCGCGATCCCCCGAATCTTCCTCCTACGGTCCCTGGACCCCGCACATCACACTCACACCCATGCAGGAGAAGCTCTTCTTTCTGCTCCTGGGATATGTGAGCATCATGGCACAACTGGTCCTGCTCAGAGAATTTATCAAAACACTGTATGGAAATGAACTGTTCATCGGTATATTCCTGGCACTCTGGATGATCCTGGCTGCCACCGGGGCCCGCACAGGCTCGGACAGCCGGGCGAAGATCTCACTGCGGAACCTCCTTGGAATGCTTCTCTTCATGGGTACGGCACCCCTGGTGATCTACCTGGCATTGATCCTGATCACCCGGTTCCTATTGCTTCCCGGCTATGAACCGGGGATGCTCCCTTCCATTACTACCATGGTCCTGCTCATAGGTCCCTTGGCACTCTCCTCCGGATTCCTTTTTGCCTATGTCTCAAAATCTGTTATCGGTGGAAAGAGAGATGGCAGTTACTACAGGTTCGATTCGCTGGGATCGTTGCTGGCAGGGTTCCTGTTCGGCCTGGTGCTGGTGTTCTTCCTGGACAATGTGCAGTCGCTCAGCTTTCTTTTTCTTATGACGGGGCTGGCACTGGTGGTGGTATTCAGGTACCCTGCAGGAGGTTTTTACAAGTCGTTTCTGTTGCTGGCAGGTACTGCCTGCTACATCGTGCTGTTGTTACCGGAGGTAAGAACAGGTACGGAGGGGTGGCGCTTCAGGGGAGAAAAGCTTCTGGAATCCAGGGATACCCCCTATGGTAACCTGGCATTTTCAGAGAAAGACGGACAGGTGACCGCTTACATCGACCGGAACCCGGTGCTCAGTTCGGCCGACCTGGCAGCCAATGAGGAACGCATTCACTATGCCGCACTTCAGCACCCCGATCCCTCCTTATTTCTGCTGCTTGGCAACGGACTGTCAGGGAGCGCTTCAGAGATCAGCAAGTACGCTCCTGATCGCATAGACTACTGTGAAGCCGATCCCTGGATCTTCAGGCTGGCAAGCAGCTACTTCACCGATTCGCTGCCCGGAAGCCTGCGGTTTATTCCCATGGATGGAAGAAAGTGGCTTATGAAAAACGATACAATAAGGTACGATGTGGTTATTTCGGTGACCGGCGACCCCTTAACCATTGGCTGGAACCGTTTCTACACCCACGAATTCTTCTCTCTGGTGCACGACCACCTCGCTCCCGGCGGGATCTTCAGCATGCAGCTTTCCACCTCGGGAAATTACATCAACAACCAGGGAAGTGAACTGCTGAGTATCAATTACCATACCCTCAGTGAGGTATTCAGCCACGTGGTGGTGGTACCTGGATATGCCTCCTGGTTCCTGGCTTCCGACTCGCCCCTCTCACTCGATTTCCCTGCACTGCTGGAGCAACATCCTGTGGAAACAAGGTATGTGCATCCCGATTACCTGGAACTGAACCGGCTCACATTCGACTCCGAACAATTGATGGAGCGCATTCTCCTTGAGCCTCCCCAGACAAACTCCGATCTCCGTCCACGCCTCTTTTTCAGCAGACTGAAAGGAGTTGAGTCCATCAATGGCAGCCACACTATGGTGGTCTCCGGAATCCTGGGAGTATTGCTGTTCCTGGCACTGCTCATTGTCTATCCGCCCCTCAAAAAAGGCATGTATGTAACCGGATTTACAGGAGCGGGTTTCCAGATTCTGCTAATCATGGTGATGCAATCCCTGTATGGCTTCGCCTACCTGGTGACCCCTGTAATGATTACCCTGTTTATGGCGGGGATTGTCCTGGGAACCAGGCTCTGGAAACCGGTCTGGGGTGTACCCCGCTTTTCAAAAATATCCGGACTTATATGGATCATGGCCCTGGTAGCCGTTGCTGTGGTCTTGCTCCTGAAAGGGGGACAGTTTTTTTCAAACAGGCTTCCCGGTATGCTAATGCTGGGATTGCTCAATGTTGTACCCGGACTGATCGTGGGATCAGTTTACGGCATGTCGGTGGCTCTTTCGGGGAAGGAGAAGGGTGTCAGCATTGGCCGGCTGTTCAATGCCGATCTGGCGGGAGCTGCCCTGGGCACCTTTGTCCCCGTGGTATTCCTGCTCCCCTTGATTGGTGTGACAAATACTTTTATATTGTTCTTCGGGATCAACGTGGCCACCGGCCTTTATGTTCTCTTAAGCAGTGTTAATAGCAAGGATGATGGATAAGCGAACCTTCCTGAAAACCGGTTTGTGCGGAACTGCATGCACCCTGCTCTCTCCGGGCCAGCTTCTGGCGGAAACTTCTAAGAAGCCCTGGAAATGGAGCCGCGAGGCGATGTACCAGGTGGAGACTCCCAAGGGAATCCGTTGCCAGATCTGCCCCAATGAATGCACCCTGAAGGAGGGTGAACTGAGCGACTGCCGGAACCGCAGGGTGTACCAGGGAAAACTCCATACCATCGCTTACGGGAATCCATGTGCCATCCATGTGGATCCCATCGAGAAAAAACCGCTCTATCACTTCTTCCCTGAATCACAGGCATTCTCCATCGCCACTGCAGGCTGTAACCTGGCCTGTCTTAATTGTCAGAACTGGACCATTTCACAATCGTCGCCCGAGGAGACAAAGAATTATGAGCTTTTCCCGGACCAGGTGGTGGCACAGGCGAAAAAATACAACTGCAGCAGCATCGCCTACACCTATTCGGAACCGATCACCTGGTATGAGTATATGTTCAATACCGGAAAGGCCGCCAGGGAGGCAGGCATCAGGAATGTACTGGTCTCAGCCGGTTACATTAACCAGGAACCGCTGCTCAATCTATGTAGCGTGATTGATGCAGCCAACATCGACCTGAAATCAATGGACGATAACATCTACCTGAAACTCAATGCCGGGAAACTTCAACCGGTCCTGGATACCTTGCTTACATTGAAGGACCAGGGAGTATGGCTGGAGATCACCAACCTGGTTATTCCCTCCTGGACCGACGACCCGGAGATGATCAAAAGGATGTGCGGATGGCTGGCTGAAAACGGTTTCAGCGACACACCCCTCCACTTCAGCAGGTTTCATCCCCAGTACAAGTTGCAAAGACTGCCTGTAACCCCGTTGCTTACACTTGAAAACGCCAAAGAGGCAGCCATATCTGAAGGGCTGAAATTCATCTACATTGGAAATGTCCCCGGCAGCAGTGCCGTTCACACCCTGTGTCCCGGATGCGGGAAGACTTTGGTGGAGCGTTCAGGATACAGGATCAAAAGCATGTTAATCAGCCACGGCACCTGTCCCGACTGCTCGGAACCGATCCCCGGACACTGGAATTGAACCCTTC
>JAGLPR010000184.1 GCA_023137255.1 Bacteroidales bacterium
AACTGGTCGCTTCGTTTCACCGTTTCGCTGTAACCCACATGATTCTCGCCAAGGCCCTCCATATCGTGCACATCGAGCCCCAGCATGTGACCCAGGCCGTGTGGGAAAAAGAGGGCATGCGCCCCAGCTGCCACCGCTTCGTCCAGATCCCCTTTCATGATCCCCAGCTCTTTCAGTCCACCGGCAATAATCTTAGCAGCCATCAAATGCACCTCCCTGTAGGTTCGTCCGGGCTTTGAGGCTTTGATGGTTTCGGTATTTGCCTTCAGCACAATATTATAGATCTCCTTTTGCTGAGCAGAAAATTTACCACCCACCGGGAAGGTCCGGGTGATATCGCTGGCATAGCACATGGCACTCTCTGCCCCCGCATCACACACCACCATTCTACCCTCCGCCAGTTCGTTGCCGTGATAATGGTTGTGCAGGGTCTGACCGTCCATACTCAAAATCACCGGAAACGAGACCGGTCCGCCATGGGCAAGCGCAATCCCCTCAATGGCTCCTGCAAGCTCTCTTTCGTAGTTGCCGGGGAAAGCCATTTTCATGGCTGTGGTATGCATGATGCCAGCCACATCGACCGCCTTCTCCATTTCAGTGATCTCATGGTGGTCCTTCACCGAACGCAGCTTAACGACTGCATCGATCAGCGATTTTGAAACCATCTCCTGCACCTGATCGTGACCCACACCGGTCAGTCTGGCCAGAGTAATCACATGGTCGCCCCTGTAGCTTGGAAGAAGATGAACCTTCCGGCCTTTATGAAGGGCCTGCTTCAAGAAGGCTCCCAAAGATTCCAGGGAACCAGTCGACTCCACCGCCACTGAGGCAGCCAGGTCGCTCACCCCGGGTTGCTCACCCATCCAGATGATGTCGTCAATGGTAAAATCATCCCCAAAGAGGGTATCCTTCTGTTCATCCACATCACAAACACCGTAAAATCCCGGCTTGTTGATCCCGAAAAAATACAAAAAACTGCTGTCCTGCCGGTAGTGATAAGTATTGGCTCCGTAATTCATGGAACTCTCTTCGTTCCCGGGAAAAAGGATCACTCCCTCACCCACTAAAGCGCGTAACATTTTTCTCCTCTGCCAGTAAATCTCTTTTGGAAACATAGTCATATCTGTCTTATATTTTGGTTTTTTATCGCTCCACTAAAAGTAGCGTCATTTTTTGACAAACGGCTCTTTTCGCTCAAATTGTTTATTGAGTCATTCGCAGGAATTTCAGGAAATCAGAATTGAAAACAGTTTCTGGGAGCAATTCTACTATACTTTTGTAACCTTTTCATTCCCAAAGAGTATAAAAATGCGAATAGTGTTGCATAATAAGAATATTATCCTATATTCGCACATTGAAAGCCATTTATCAACCTATTGTTAACAATTTTACTAACATGCCTTACCGCCGATTACCCAACACAGACTCTGCCCGGCTGAAATCGCTGAAGTCGGCCTATGAAAAAGGAAAAGAACTTCCCCCCTTCAAGCTGGCATTCAGTGCTGGCTCCTTCAGGAAAATGCAGACGGTTTTGCCCTTGTTCGAAAATGCCATTTACGAACACAAGAACTCGCTGAATATCCAGGCGGAGAAAAACAAGGAGTACCAGCGTCGCCTGAAAAAGGTTCGCCTCTATGTTTCCCACTTCATCCAGGTGGTCAACCTGGCCATAGTGCGGGGCGACCTGCTCCCCGAAACCAGGAGCTGTTTCGGCCTGGAAGAGGCGGAGAAGAAAGTACCCACCCTCACCTCTGAAGAGGAGGTGATCAGCTGGGGTCAGAAGCTGATTGAAGGGGAGCAAAAGAGACGCAACAGGGGCATGAATCCCATTACCAATCCAACCATTGCGGTAGTGAAGGTGCACTTCGACAAATTCATTGAGTATCACAACTACCAGCAAAGTCTGAAAAACCGGAGTCAGCGTGCCCAGGATCAGCTTAATGAAAAGCGCGCCCAGGTCGACAGTGTGATCCAGCAGATATGGAACGAGGTGGAAGATACCTTTGGCGATCTTCCCGAAGAGATGCGCAGGGAGAAGGCTACAGACTACGGACTGGTTTATGTATTCAGAAAAAATGAGATGAGCAATACTACTCTTTTTCAATCTCCCCGGATAGAGGAGATCGGGTAGTAAATCCACCGGTCTGGTAATACCACAACAATGCAAAAAAGACAAACAGCGCCAGGCTGATAACTGCGGCCATCGGGATCAGTGTGCTTGTACCAATCTCCTCCAGCATATCATCGGCACTTCCCCTTGAACTGAAATAATAGTAGATCACCCCCATGGCATTGTTCACAAAGTGCGCCACGATAGGGTACCAGATGGAGCGGCCGTAAAACATCAGATAACCGAGCACCAGGCCCAGTACAAACCGGGGCAGGAAAGAGAAAAACTGAAAGTGAAAGGCGCTGAACAATATGGCCGTAATCACAATGGCCAGGTGCACATTCCTCACCATGCCAATCATCAGTCGCTGCAACAGGCCCCTGAATATGAGTTCCTCTCCCACAGCTGCAATCACACCTATCATCAGCATATTCACCAGCAGGCCCCAGATGGTCTTTGTGGCAGTGAATGCCACCATCATCTTCTCCGCTTCCCCTTCCAGGGTCCTGAGGATCCGGTCGAGCGCCCTGATGGGTACCTCCATTCGCATATTGAGTTCGGCCGTATAGTTGATAAACGGGATCACCGAAACCATCATCAGGATGGTGAGCAATACAGGTACCGTATCAATTTTGCTCCGGAAACCGTAATAGGAAAAAAGGTCCCCTTCAAAAAGATAGGAAAAGAAGAAAGCCGGGATGATAAAAGTACCGATGGAACCCACAATCTGGATCAGTTTTGACGCTGCCACGTAGGTGGGATCGTCATAAGCCTGCAACGCGATAATATCTGTGATCCTGAATCCATAGATCCATGCAGCCAGGAAGGCACCCAGGAACTGGAAAGCCAATCCCAGGATAAAGAGTATTACCACTACGAACAGAAATTTTTCAGCCGGTCTCATTCCGGCAAGCATTGCTTTCTTCGACACGATTTTTTGTATTTTTGCAGCGAACTGAAAGCACAAAGAAAGCAATTTGGCTGTTTAGTTCCTACAATAATTTTGCGACATGCGCATTGGAGATCTTGATCTTGGAGAGCAGCCCCTGTTCCTTGCACCCATGGAGGACATTACCGATCCTTCGTTCAGATACCTGTGCAAGAAATTTGGTGCCGATGTAATGTATACCGAGTTTATCTCCTCCGACGGACTGATCAGGGACGGGGCGAAGAGTATAAAGAAACTGGATATAAGCGACTACGAACGTCCCATGGGGATCCAGCTTTACGGACATATCGTGGAATCGATGGTGGAGGCCACCCATCGTGCGGTGAAAGCCGAACCTGAGATCATCGACATCAACTACGGTTGTCCGGTCCGAAAAATCGCCAATCGTGGAGCCGGGGCCGGAATGCTTGCCAACATCCCCCTGATGATGGAGATGACAAGGGCCATTGTGGAAGCCTCTCCCATTCCGGTGACCGTGAAAACCCGGCTCGGTTGGGACGAGAATCAAAAGGTGATCGTAGAGGTGGCCGAACAGCTGCAGGACCTGGGGATCGCTGCACTGACCATCCATGGACGCACCCGGGCACAGATGTATAAGGGAACAGCCGACTGGACCCTGATCGGGGAGGTAAAAAACAATCCCAGGATGAAGATACCGGTGATCGGGAACGGCGATATCACCACCCCCCTGGAGGCCAGGGAGGCATTTGACCGGTATGGGGTGGATGGCATTATGATTGGCAGGGCAGCGGTGGGAAAACCCTGGCTTTTCCAGCATGTGAAACACTACCTGAACACCGGGGAGTTGCTTCCTGCTCCTACAGTTTCAGAAAAGGTGGATATGGCCAGGCTGCAATTCGCCAAATCGCTGGAGGTAAAGTCCGAACCGGTGGGGATCTATGAGATGCGGCGCCACCTCTCCAACTACTTCAAGGGGCTGCCTCACTTCAAAGAGATGCGGCTGAAGTTGCTTACCAGTCTCGATGAGAAGGAGATCTTCTCCCTGCTGGAAGAGGTCCGTGAGAAGTATGGCGACCACACACCAGAAGACCCCGGATCTTTCTGGGATAAATAGGTCGGCTACGGATCGCCACCAAAAATTACATCTGTTTGATATCGAGACTCTTTGGGTAGTCGAGGTTGTAATGAAGTCCCCTGCTCTCCTTCCTCGCCTGCGCCATCTTGATCACCAGGTAACCTACGTTGATCAGGTTGCGTAGCTGACAGATCCTCAGGGAGACCTTCGATTTCCTGTAAAGCGCCTCGGTCTCCCGGTAGATAATCTCCAGCCTGGCAGTGGCCCGTTCCAGCCTCAGGTCGGATCGGACTATCCCCACATAGTTGGTCATGATCTGTTTAAGCTCCTTCAGGTTCTGGGTAATCAGCACCATCTCCTCCGGATGGGTGGTGCCGGTGATGTCCCAGTCGGGGATCCGGTCCGCAAACTGGTACTCCGGCACATTTTGAACCGCATGTAAGGCTGCCCGGTCGGCATAGACAATGGCTTCGATCAGGGAGTTGGAAGCGAGCCTGTTGGCACCATGCAGTCCGGTGGAGGCCACCTCCCCCACTGCATAGAGTCTTTTGATCCCGGTCTGGCCATCCATATCCACCTTGACCCCACCACAAATGTAGTGAGCAGCAGGCACCACCGGGATCTTGTCCTTTGCTATATCGATGCCCAGTGACCTGCACTTTTCGGTGATGTTGGGAAAATGCTCCTTCAGCTCCTTTCCGCTCAGGTGATTATTATCGAGGTATACGAAATCGTGACCATGGATCTTTAATTCGTTATCGATGGCCCGGGCCACCACATCCCGAGGTGCCAGGCTTCCCCGTGAATCGTACTTATTCATGAACTTCTCGCCCGACTGGTTCCGGAGAATCCCTCCATATCCCCGCATGGCTTCTGTAATCAGGTAGGAGGGCGATTCGCCCGGATTAAACAGCGAAGTGGGATGAAACTGAACGAACTCCATGTTCTCGATGATCCCTTTGGCCCTGTAAACCATGGCCACACCGTCGCCGGTGGCAATGGTGGGATTGGTGGTGGTAGAGTAGAGGTTGCCGGCTCCCCCGGAAGCAAGCAGTGTGGTTTTTGAGAGGATCTTAAAAACCTCTTCGGTATCCAGGTTCAATACATAGGCGCCATAACACTCTATGTTGGTCAGGTGCCTTTTCACCAGCTTCCCCAGGTGGTGCTGGGTAATCAGGTCCACTGCAAAATGGTTTTCCAGCAGGTCGATGTTCGGATGTTTTCGCACCTGTACGGAGAGGGCACGTTGAATCTCCTGACCGGTATTGTCCTTGTGATGCAGGATCCTGTATTCAGAATGACCGCCCTCACGGGCCAGGTCATATTTTCCACTCGATTGTTTATCGAAGTGGGTTCCCCACTGGATCAGCTCCCTGATCTGGTCGGGCCCCTCCATAACCACCATCTTTACCACCTCTTCATTGCAGAGCTGGTCGCCTGCCACCAGGGTGTCCTCCACATGCTTTGCATGGCTGTCGGGTTCATAAGTAACAGCGGCAATGCCCCCCTGTGCATATCGGGTGTTGGTCTCCTCCATTTCCACCTTGGAAATGAGACATACCTTTCCGTGCTCTGCTGCCTTCAACGCAAAACTCAATCCCCCGAGTCCCGTTCCAATTACCAGAAAATCATACTTAAGCTCCATGTGGCCTGTTCTTATTATTAGTTACAAATATAGGAAATAACCCATTTTCATGTACTTTTGTGCATCTGTGATTTTAAAAAAATAAAAGCATTCAATGGCACAGGAGGATCTCTTTAAAAAACTAGTGGCGCACTGCAAGGAGTATGGATATGTTTTTCAATCCAGTGAAATATATGACGGGCTGGCTGCAGTATACGATTACGGACAGAACGGGGTGGAGCTTAAAAACAACATCAAGAAGTACTGGTGGGACTCCATGGTCCTGCTCCACGAGAATGTGGTGGGACTCGATTCGGCCATTTTTATGCACCCTACCATCTGGAAAGCCTCCGGCCATGTGGATGCCTTTAACGATCCGCTCATCGACAACAAGGATTCCAAGAAACGCTACCGGGCCGATGTGCTGATCGAGGATCAGATGGCCAGGTACGAGGGAAAAATTAAAAAGGAGGTGGACAAGGCAAGGAAACGGTTTGGCGACTCCTTCGACGAATCACAGTTTCTTAGCACCAACCCGAGGGTACTGGCCAACCAGGAGAAGCTCGATGCCCTGCATGGCCGTTTTGTAAAGGCCCTGAATGATTCTGACCTGGAGGAGCTGCGGCAAATCATCGTGGATGAGGAGATCGTTTGTCCCGTTTCAGGTTCAAGAGACTGGACCGATGTGAGGCAGTTCAACCTGATGTTCTCCACCGAAATGGGCTCCACCTCTGAGAGTGCCAACCGTATCTACCTCAGACCCGAGACCGCCCAGGGAATCTTTGTAAACTACCTGAATGTGCAGAAGTCGGGACGAATGAAGATCCCCTTCGGGATTGCCCAGATTGGAAAAGCATTCAGAAATGAAATTGTGGCACGACAGTTTATCTTCAGGATGCGCGAATTTGAACAGATGGAGATGCAGTTCTTTGTCCCCCCGGGAACAGAACTGGAGTGGTTCGAAAAGTGGAGAGAAACGCGAATGAAATGGCACCGTGCCCTTGGTTTTGGCGATGATAAGTACCGTTTCCATGACCATGACAACCTGGCCCATTACGCCAATGCTGCCACCGATATTGAGTACGAGTTCCCATTCGGGTTCAAAGAGGTGGAAGGGATCCATTCACGAACCGATTTCGACCTGGGCAGTCACCAGGAGTATTCGGGCAAAAAACTCCAGTATTTCGATCCCGAAACCAACAAGAACTATGTCCCTTTCGTGGTGGAAACCTCCATTGGGGTCGACCGCATGTTCCTGCAGGTGATCTCTGCAGCCTATACCGAGGAGACCCTCACCAAAGAGGACGGGTCTACCGACTCAAGAGTGGTGCTGAAGTTGCCGGCTGCACTGGCTCCCGTAAAATTGGCAGTATTCCCGCTCACTAAAAAAGACGGACTGCCAGAGAAAGCCCGGAAGATCATTGACCAGTTGAAATTCGATTTCAACTGCCAGTATGAAGAGAAGGACTCCATCGGGAAACGTTACCGCAGGCAGGATGCCATCGGAACCCCCTTCTGTATTACCATCGACCATCAGACTCTGGAGGACGATACGGTCACCATCCGCTACCGCGACACCATGGAACAGGAGCGCCTGCCGTGGTCCGGACTCCTCGAAATCATCCACGAAAAAGTGAGTATGAGACAACTTTTTGAAGACATCACCGATTAAATCACCGACCATGAAAAAGGCCCTGATTGACTCCCTGATCTCCTTTTCCAAAACACATTTGCTCATTTTGATTGGTTTCCTGGCCCTGGCCATGGCCTATATGAGCCCTGTACTGGACGGCAAGGTCCTGTCACAACACGATATGACCCAGTTTACAGGCGTAAAACAGGAGTTAATGGAGTATCATGAAAAGACCGGGGAATATTCACAGTGGACCAATTCCCTTTTTTCGGGGATGCCCTCTTTTCATGTGGGACCCACTGGTGCAAAAAGTACCGTTTTTGGCGAGCTTACAAAAAATATCAGGCTGAGAACCAGTTCCATCAATCCAATAGGCATCCTGTTTGTCTATCTCATCTGCTTTTATGTGCTGCTTCTGACCCTCCGGGTCTCCCCGTGGGTGAGTGCCCTTGGTGCCATCGCATTTGCACTCTCCTCATACAACCTGATCATCCTCGAGCCGGGCCACATCAGCAAGGCCTATGCCATCGCCTATATGGCCCCGGTGGTGGCCGGGATCCTGCTTACTTACAGGGGAAAGTATTTTGGAGGAGGATTGCTGTTCATGACAGGGCTGGGCCTCGAACTATACCACAATCACCTCCAGATCACCTATTACCTCCTGCTTGCCTCATTGATCATCGTGGTCACCCAAGCAGTGTATGCGATCACCCGGAAACAGCTCAGGAAATTCATGATTGGTTCGGGGGTATTATTGATCGCAGCCATACTGGCTCTGCTACCAAACTTTTCAAAACTTTGGGTCAATTACGAGATTGCCAAACAGAGCATGCGCGGAGAACCTGTTCTGACTGCAAACCAGGAGAACCAGACTTCAGGTCTGGACCGCGATTATGCATTAAGCTGGAGCTATGGCAAAGCTGAAACGTTCTCCCTGATGATCCCTAACATGACAGGCGGGAGAACTGGTGCCCTCGGATCGAACCCAAAAGCGATGGATAAGGTCAGTCCCCAGTTCAAAGAGACCGTAGCCGGCCAGAATCAATACTGGGGTGCCAAAGCATCCACATCGGGCGATAACTACTCCGGCGCCATTGTGGTTTTCTTTTTTGTGCTGGGACTAATGCTTATTAAGGGGCCCATGCGTTGGTGGATAATTATCAGCAGCCTGCTCTCTGTGATGCTGGCATGGGGAAATAACTTCCCTGCACTCTCTCATTTCTTTCTGGACCATGTACCCTTATACAACAAGTTCCGGACCGTAGAGATGACTCTTGTGATAGTCTGTTTTAACATCCCGCTGTTGGCCTTCCTGGTTGTGGACCGTATCATCAAAGAGCCTGAGTTATTCTCTGAAAACAGGAAACAGATTTTTGTGGCATTCGGACTTACCGGGGGTCTTTCCCTGCTTTTTTTCCTGATCCCGGGAATATTCAACTTCTTCTCTGAAAGGGAACAACAGTTATTTAACCAGCAGCTGGCTGGCGCCAATCAACAGTATGCATCCCAGTTCAGGCAATTCATGGGTGAACTGGAGGCTGCCAGGATCTACATTTTCCGGCACGATGCCATCCGAAGTTTCTTTCTGATCTCAGTGGCCTTTTTGCTGACCTGGTTTTATAGCAATAAAAAGTTAAAGCTGGTCTGGTTCCTGGGAGGCCTGGCTTTGTTGATAACCACTGAGATGTGGCTGGTAGACCGCAGATTCCTGAACAAGGACAACTTCATTACAAAGCGACAGGAGAATAGCAAAGTTGCACTCACACAGGCTGATGAACTCATTCTTCAGGATCCGGACATCCATTACAGAGTGGCCAACCTGACCAAATCGCCCTGGCAGGATGGCACCACTTCCTACCATCACAAATCCATAGGCGGTTATCACGGCATCAAACTTCGCAGGTACCAGGACCTCATTGAAGGATACCTTTCGCCCGAAATACAGAGAATTGTAAATGTGCTGAATTCACAACCTTCTGCTACCGCGATCGATTCAGTGCTGGCAGCACAACAGGTAATGAATATGATCAATACCAAATACTTCATTCTGAACCCCTCCACCCAGCCACTCTATAACCCTCATGCAAAGGGACATGGCTGGATTGTAAGAAATTTTGAAGTGTTAGAGAATGCCGATGAGGTATTTCAGGCCCTGGGAAGCACCGATCTCTCAAAAGTTGCACTGGTGCACCAGGAGTTTGGTGAAATGTTAAGTGAGGAACTGAGGCATGAAGAGATCTCCGGAAGGGTGGAACTGAAAGATTACCGTCCCAACCGCATGACCTACGAAGTCACTGCCAGCCAGAAATCTCTGGTGGTCTTTTCCGATGTTTACTATGAAGGGGGCTGGCATGCAACCATCGACGGTAAAGAGGTTCCCCACCTGAGAGCCAACTATATTCTCAGGGCCCTTCCGGTAGATGCCGGTACACATACCGTAGAATTTCAATTTGTATTTGAGCCGTTTGAAAAGGGGGAGAAGGTATCGGTGATGGGATCGTTGTTGGTGCTACTGCTGCTTCTGGGAAGCCTGGGGTATTCTGTTCAACACCGCTTATTCAGGAGAAAGGATGCTACATGATCTCCCAAATGTTTACGCCCGGATAAATAGTGGTGTTTGTTGACTGCATTCCGATCCATGTTTAAAACAATTACATCGGCATTAAAGGGTTCACTGGTTTATGGCCTGGGTAATATCTCTGTAAAACTGATCGGGCTCTTTTTATTCCCGCTATATACTGAGAAATTCACTCTGGAGGAGTATGGAATTATCGGAATATTAGATATTTCCTCTCAGGTATTGGTAGCTATATTTGGCCTCAGCCTCTCCTCGGCACTGTTTCGTTTTTATTTCGATAAAAAATACTCCGGCAAACAGGGTGAGCTGGTTTTCTCTACCCTCTCCATTCTGATCGTCGTTACCCTGGGATTCGTGCTGGTGTTATCAAACTTTACCGGCGGCATATCGCAACTGTTATTTCAATCGCCCGATTTTGAAAAGCTGATAAGAGTCATCCTGGTCGCCTCTTCCCTCCAGGTGATTAACAACATTCCCACCACTGTACTCCGTTTGAAGGAAAAAGCGAAGTTATACGCCATCGCCAATCTGCTAAAGGTAGTTGTCATCCTGATTACCACCATTCTGTTTATCGTTAAGATGAATAGCGGAATCATCGGAGTATACTATGGCCAGATCTGTGGAAGTGTGGTGTATCTGCTGATTCTATCAGGCTTCCTTTTAAAGAACAGTACCTTCCGGTTTAACCGCCAGGCCTTGAAGGAAATGCTTGCATTCAGCACACCATTGATCTTTTCATCTCTTTCTGCTGTCACTCTGACTGTATTGGACAGGTACAGTCTGAATTATCTGGTGGGACTGGATGATGTGGGCATCTACTCTACCGGGTATAAAATATCAAATGTGTTGTTGTTTATTGTGATGGCAAGTCAGCTCGCCCTACCCACCATCCTGTTTAAAAAAATGGATGACAAAAACAACAAACGCTTGTACTCCAAGGTCATGACTTACAATACCTTCGTCATGATGATCCTGGTAATTTTTATGTCGGTTTTCGGCCTCGAAATTGTAAAAGTACTTGCCAGGAATCCCTCCTACTGGTCGGGGTACCTGATTATTCCGTTTATCTCACTATCGATCCTGCTCAATTCCATGCGGTACTTGTTGACGCTAAATCTGAGCATCGTCAAAAAAACCCTGATTGTGGCGGTCATTGTGACCATCATGTCTGCCTTAAACCTGGGATTGAACATCCTCCTGATCCCAAAATACCAGGCGATCGGCGCAGCAGTAAGCACCATGGTTACCCAGCTTATCTTTTTGATTACCACCTATTTCGTGGCCCAAAAGCATTACCCTGTGCCGTACGAGATAAAAAAACTGCTGCTAATACTATTGGTGGGCACCGTGTTCATTTCACTGGGATTTATGATCAATGAATTCCCTCTCTATTTAAGGATGCTCATTAAACTGGCCCTTTGCATGCTTTTTCCGGTAGTTCTTTACTTCCTCAAATTCTACGAAAAGGTTGAACTGGAAAGGATCACAGAGATCCTGCAACTTATGGCCCATCCAAAAAAAGCCATACGGAGCCTGCTGAAACAATAAGGACTCATGATCTATAAACTGAAAATATTTATCCGATTCATTAAGTTCCTGCTGACCCATCCAAAAAGCTTCAGATATTTCGGGCAATGGATGAGATACAAGTTCTTTTTCAGGGGAAAGAATTTTATATCGGCCGGACTTCCGTGGATGAACTTTGAAGTTTGCCAATGGCTCAGATCCTATCTGACCAGCGAAATGAAAATATTTGAATGGGGATCGGGAGGGTCAACGATTTTCTATGCCAACCTGGTTGACCGGGTGATAAGTATTGAATATGACGAAGAGTATTTTGACGTTGTAAAGAAGCAACTGAAGGGGAAGGAGAACGTGGAATTGATTCTTGCCCCTCCACAAAAAACAGGAGCCTTCAAGTCATTTTCGCCCCATCACATCGGCTCCTATTTTGATAACTATGTGAAAACCATTGAGAAATATCCCGACAGATTCTTCGATGTAATTGTTGTGGACGGCAGGCAAAGAAATGAGTGCTTCAAGGTTGCCCTGAACAAGGTGAAGGAGGATGGGATCATTGTATTTGATAATTTTGAGCGGGAGATCTATAAGAAGTCACAGTATTATCCTGGTTTAAGCCATCTGATGATTGAAGGCCTGATGCCCTTTAACTATGTGACCGGAACTACGGCCATTTTCTACTATGACAACCGGGGAAAAGAGATATCGAGATGACAATTTATCTGATCAGTGAGTTATACCCGGTCAATGAGAATGATAACAGCATCACCCATGCCATCAAGGATTTTGCAGATAATTGGAATGAAGAGCTTATTGTTTTCAGACCTCTGCAGCTTGGCATTTCCAATATTAGATCAATAGGAGTATATATTCGGCATATTAAGGAATCACCAAAACAGTTGGGCCGGAGAAAAATTATATTCTTCCTCCTGGTAAAAATTCCTTTTTTCAGAAAGTACTTATACTGGATCGGGAAAAAGCATGCATTTCCTCCTCCTGATGTTATTGCAGGACACTCCCTGATGGGTAATTACGTGGCCAGTTCCATGTCGAAACATTACGAAGTCCCGTTCTCGGTGGGGCTGCACTATTACGATATTTTCAATCTGGCCAGGGAGAAGAGAGCGTATGAAAAAGTATTTCGTGACTGCAACCTGATTGCCTGTCGCAGTTACAACATCCAAAAACGACTCAATGAGATAACCGGGAACCGGTTCAACCACAAGACATTTGTTTCTCATTCGGGGGTCGAGGAGGAGCAAATTGAAGAACAAACTCTGTTTATCAGCAAGGCTAAAGAATTTAAAAACAGGAAAATTCATTTCATTACCGCAGCCCGCCTGGATAATTATAAGAACATCGATATCAACATCGGGGTACTGGCCAGGTTGAAACACGATTATAGATATACCATCATTGGTGATGGCCCGGAGCGCAGTACATTGCAGGAACAGATTGATCAGTTTCAGCTGTCAGACAAGATTGAGATCCTTGGCTGGAAAAAGCGTGCCGAGGTGCTGGAACTTTTCAAACAAGCTGATGTGTATCTTATGATTAGTGCTCCGGAGACATTTGGTCTTGCCTATGTGGAAGCGATGGCCAAGGGCTGCATCGTGATTGGGGCCTATGGATGGGGCATCGATGGAATCGTTCAAAATGGCCATAATGGATTCCTGGCGGAACCAAAAGATGAGAAGTCGCTTGAAAGGGTCATCCATGGAATAGTAAACCTTCCCGCTGTGAAAAGAGAAGAGATTGCGAAAGCCACAAGAAGTACGGTGCTTGAATTAACCAGGAAGAAGGTTGCTGATTCCTACTTAATGAGATTAAAGGAGATGACATCAAAATGATGGACAGGGGATTAAATAAGAATGAGATTCAATACCTGATGGATCACCTGGCGCCATTGTATTCAGGAGCTAAGCTACAAGACTTCCTTGTTACGGACAAATCGGCACTTAATGAGGATAAGTCAGGATGCGCAAGCTTCTATATACCCGGTTCTGTTTATCCACTCAAGATAAAAGAAGTGTCCAGGATCGGGGAGATGCCGGTGTTATTCCCATGTTCCACAACAAATGAATGGTACACCGTGGAGGGAAATCTCATCCGGTTCCACCACGATATATTGAAGTCGGCCTTCTACCTTCTTTCGGGTTACCAGGAATACGTAAATAAGGATCTGGACGCACACGGGCGTTTCCCCTGGGAATCATCCATCCAATTTAAACTCGGAATCACCCACAAACCCGTAGTGAATTACTACTTCGAGGTGATCCTGGAAGCATTTGAAAAGTTCTGCCGTCTGAACGAATTGGATTTCAAAAAAAGAGAAAGAGCCGCCCCGCTTCTGTTTCTCTCGCATGATGTGGACCGGATCAAAAAGTACACATTGAGAAACCTGACTATTTCAATTTTGCAGCTGGTGGGGATTAAAAAAGGCTCTTCCGGTTTCTCAAGACAGTTGAAGATTGTCTCCGACTATTCTAAAGGGATCGTGCTGTTCCGGAAAAACCCATACTGGATTTTTCAGAAGATGATCGATCTTGAGCAGGAACTCAAAATCACCTCCACCTGGTTCTTCCTTGAAAAGACAAAACAGGATAATTCGAGGTATCATTTCAGCCAGAAAAAAATCCGTGATCTGATCGCGCATCTTTCAAAAAGGGGGCATGAGATTGGTATACATGGTACCCTGGAGAGCAGTACAGAACAGCAGGCCATGGAGGGAGGTGTTAAGCGTTTAAATGCAGTATGCAAAAGACCCGTTTCAGGAATCAGGCAACATTTTCTGAAGTATAATCTGCTGGTTACGCCCAGGATTCAGAGCGCAGCTGGCCTTGACTATGATGCATCGCTGGGATTTGCAGAACAACCAGGTTTCAGAAACTCATATGCATACCCTTTCAGGCTGTATGATTTTGATAATCAGGAAACCATGGATATCTGGCAGCTACCATTGAATGTGATGGAGACCACCCTGATTGATTATATGGGTGTGCCGGTCGATGACTTCCCTGAAACCATTCAGCCTGTACTCGAGGAGGTAGTCAGGTTTAACGGACTGTTCTCCCTGTTATGGCACAACTGCCGACTGGATGAGGAGTGGAACCCTGGAATCAACATCATCTACAGGCAACTGCTGAAGAAGATTATGCAATCGGGCTTTGTGTCTGTCACGGGCCGGAAAGCTGTGGATGAATTTATATCCGGCGGTGCTTCAGGTAGTAGTTTGTGAGTCTGATCCCAAACAGGAAATGCCTCAGAATTGTGGGGATCAAACCGTAAAACCGGGTCATGATCCTGAACCGTTCTTTCAATCCTGCTTTAATGTTGTGTTCGGTGAGTCCACCTTCCAGGAACCTGGAGAGGACCAGGTTAGAATTGTGGATCAGCCCAGCCTTTTTTGATGCCCTGATTACCCAGTCAATATCAGCAGACAGGTGGTACTCCAGGTTGTAATCTGGTGCCAGCTCCCGTTTTACAATTATGGACTGGTGACAGACCACCATCCCCTGCCGAAACGATTTCCATGTAAGCTGATCCGGTGGCTTCAATCGCCTGTCCCCGATCTCATTCTGAGCCTCATCAATGATCAGGGTGCCTCCATAGATGATATCAGGGGCCTCTTCCATCCCTTCAACCATACGTTCCACAGTATCCTTACTGTATACCTGGTCGCCCGAATTCAGGAACCAGACATAATCTCCTGAGGCAGCTTTCAAGCCCTTGTTCATGGCATCATACAATCCTTTGTCAGGCTCACTAATCAGTACATCAATCCCTTGGAAACCGCCAATCACCTCCAGGGTTCCGTCGTTGGAACTGCCATCTATAATAATATACTCTATCTCCTTATACGTCTGGCCAACCACACTGCGTATGGTCTTCTCAATGTGATTTTCGCCATTGAAAACCACCGTGATTACCGATATTTTTGGCGCTTTATTCATTCCCTGTTCTCCTTGAACACCCGCTCATAAAGTTCTACATGCTCCTCTGCAGCCCGTTTCTCCTGGTAGCGATCAACAGCCCGGCTGAGGGCTGAGGCTGACAGTGAATCGTAATTTCCGGCCTGAAGCACCCATTTCATGCCCATGGCCAGGTCAGTGGCAGACTTGTGTTCGGCCACATACCCGTTTTCGAGGTGATCAATCATCTCCGGAATGCCCCCCGAATTGAATCCCACCACCGGGGTACCACAAAGCATCGATTCCATGATGGTATTTGGTGAATTATCCTGGAGCGAAGGGATCACAAATAGATGAGCTATACTATAAAGTTCAACCAGGGTTTCGGTCGAGCTTACAAAAGAGATGCTCCGGGTTTTCAACGGAAACATGCTGGCTTCATCGCCCCCGCTTTTCCCGAACAGTATGATCTCCACCCCGGAATCCCCATCCAGTTCGCCATACAGAATCTCGATGGCTTTTCTGAAATACTGAAACCCTTTGATGATGTTTTTTACCGTTGCGGCCCCAAACAGAATATACTTTTTCCCCGCATCCAGTCCCAGGCTACTACATGCCTCTTCTCTTTTCACAGGTTTGAAGATGGTCTCGTCGAGCGAATACCGGATGGTATTAAAATCACAGTGCCCCAGCAATGAACTGGATTTTCCACAATTGTGCAGCCACTGGCTGGGAGTGACAACGGTAAATTTGCTGTTCCTGAACAGGCGCTCTTTTTTCTTCCAGATGCGATGCGACAGGTCCCTTCTTCCTGGATTTTTCAGGTAGGTACAATTGCCGCATTCCAGCTTATAATTCTCACATTCCAAAGCATAATGACACCCCCCCGTGAAGGCCCACATGTCGTGGAAAGTCCACACCACTGGCTTCCCCAGACTGAACAACTCTTTCAGTGATCTCAGGGAGATAAATCCCGCATTGATCCAATGAAAATGGATCACATCCGCTTCCACCGCAAGGGGGTTCTTTGCAATGCTCTCTCCTGTATTGGCCAGGGAAAAAAGGAAACGTATGCTTTTTGAACTCTCCCGAGGCAAGAATACCAAGCGCTCCACAATAAAACGCAATAGGTTGATCCACCGCTTTACATTTCCACCAGTGGTCGAATATACCCTCTCCTTTATGTTCTCGCCATCCTGCACCAGCATTTTCACATCAACACCATGCCCCTTCAAGGCCTTCAGCAGCCTTGAGGAGGACATAGCTGCTCCGCCTTTCTGAAAATGTGTACTGATCAATAGTATCTTCATCTCATCCCCTGCTATTTATAAAGGACATCTCTTCCCCTGAAGGTGAGACATCGAATATTTTAAACCCCGCCTTGTTCAATTGTTGAATGGCCCGTCGGGTTTTGGCCGTTCCAATGTAGCTGAACCTGTGGTGAAATTCGATAAGTATCTGTGATACCTGAATGTCAGATCCCAGGAGATCCTCCACTACCTCATACTCTGCTCCTTCAATATCCATTTTCAGGATATCAAGTCTGTTGTGTCCCAGTTTCTCCATGATGGTGGTCAGCCGATTCACCGGCAAACTGTGGGTTTTTAGGGCTGCCTGTCCCGATGCCAGATCGGTCATCCTCAGCGAACTAAGCCCGGGATCTGACGGTTCAGAGAAGGAGATGCTTCCATCCCTCGCGGACAGCCCGATAGGATAGAAATGAAACTCCTGCGGGAGTTCCTGGGCCCTAATCCACTCAATGGAGTTGGGTGAGGGATCAAATGCATGAATATGAAGATTGAACCGGTTCATCAGTTGCAGATCAAATGAGATATCCTCACCCACCCCAAAAGAGTAGATCACCGACGTTTCGTCGATGGTGTCGGGACAGAAGGTCCAGTCTGCAAACCGGTTCCCCAGTTTCAGACGGTTTCGCTGAACCTGCCGGAACTGGTAAAAGTCCCTCCCGAGCAATACCTTCCTTCCCCTTAATATGGTGGTGAAAAAATCGTTCATTGAACTGATAAAAGCAATCGTCTAATTTAATGAAATAGACCCAGATCCGTTTCCATGTCCCGGACAATCTTCCTGTAATCATAGGTAGAACGGACAAATGCTTCTCCCTCCCTGCCCAGACTGCTTCGCCTCTCCGAATCGGTAATCAGATCCATAATCTTAAGGGCTAAATCCTCCAGCTTACCTTTTGTGTAGGTCAATCCGCCTCGGGAAAGCCGCTCCTCATTGGTTATATCGGCAGCCATGATGACCGGTAATCTGCAAGCCTGAGCATCCAGTGCACTCAGGGTGTTTTCGTCCGGGAAAACAGCAAAATCTGCCATGGAGTACCATGTATAAAGCTCCGATACAGCCACAGCAGGCATAAGCCTGAAATGGATATTCTCCTGCTCAAATTCTCTCCCCAGGTATTGATCGCTGTACCCGGCATCAGCTGCACCCACAAAATAGATGTATAGAGGTTGATCTATCCGGTCCACAATCAAATTCACTGCCTCCAGGATCAGATGGGGATTCTTCCTGTAATTCATTTTCCCGGTATAGAGAAGCAGGGTTCCGTTTTCAGAAATCTGCTCCCTTTCCCTGCCCACCCTCCTGGCATTGTCGTCATAACGGAACATGGAGAGGTCCGTCCCAATGGGTGAATAGAGAATGTGATCTGACGAAATCCCGTATTCCCGCTCCAGGATCATCCTGTTCTCCGGTACCGTTGCAAATACCTTTGCCCCATAACGTCGGATCCTCTTACTTGCCAC
>JAGLPR010000185.1 GCA_023137255.1 Bacteroidales bacterium
GGAACATTTCGTCGAATTCGTAGAGACGATCGGCCTCGATATCCTCCACCTTTATTTCACCGAAGAGGGAAAGTACCTGCTTCCGGGTGATACCCTTCAGTATGTTGCTGGCGGGCGTATAAACATGGCCACTCTTTATAAAAAAGAGGTTGGAACGGGATGCCTCTGAGATCATATTAGTATGGTACAACACATCCACCGCATCGTAATCCCTGAGCTTTTTCCACAACTTCAATCTGTTATAGTAATAGAGTGTTTTAACCTCCGGGTTGGGACGTACATATCTGTCACTAATCAGGCGAACTCCCTTTTCAAAGGTTTCTTTCGGAGGCCTGTTCCAGGGGATATTCAGGATCATGATATTGGGCTTCCCGGTGACTGATTCCAGGTTGTCTGAGTACCCACCCGAAACAATAACCTTAAATGCCCCGTTGAGCAAGGCATTCTTTTCCTGCAAGTCGTAGATCAGTGATGTAAATTGCTCACGGTCGAGGTTCACATCAATTGCCGACAGCTCCAGAGAAGTGAACAGGCGTTCCACATAGTCTTCCAGCCAGGGAAAGCTGCCGTTCCTGCAACGGAAAAAATCAAAAATGCCATAACCCCTCTGAAAAAGCAGGTCTGAAACATGAAATTGTAAATCCTGGTAGCGGACCAGGTCGCCGTTGAAGTAGCAATAATTCGATTGGTTCATATGTTCAAATTTAGCAGAAAAAAATAGAAAATTAGTAGCTTTGAGTCCCTCTCAAGCAGGAATAAAACCGGAATGATTCAAATAAGAAGTATGAGAAGTTGGAGATGGGTGCTACCTGCCCTGTTTGGACTGCTTTTGTCCGACATGCAAATCATTGCTGGGACCACGCGTGTGGAGCCCTCTATGGAACATGAGCACATCGTGAAAATTCTGAATGCTGCACAGGCGGGCGATACGGTACTCTTTGCTGAAGGGACTTACAGCGGGGCCTACAGGCTTGAGAATCTGCATGGAGGAGTGAACCTGCCGGTGGTGATTCGCGGGGTCACTTCAGAGCAAAGCATTATCGACGGAGATACGAAGCCTGGAATGGGCCTTCAGCATCAGGCATTTACTCTGGAAGGGTGTTCCTGGATCGTTATCGAACAATTTACCATCAAAAATTGCTGGACCGACCTGGTCCAGGCGGAAAATACCTCCTACCTCTCCCTGCGCTTATGTGATCTCTATGGCGGGAAAAGGGCCCTGTTTGCAAAGGGCCGGGACAGTCACCACTTCCTGGTGGAGCAGTGCAACTGGCAACAGGATGAGCGGGTGTGGACCCATGCAGATGGCTATTCATGGGATGAAGTTCACCACGGGATTCACAAACACTATAACGGCAGTCTCTTCCAGGGCAGCGAAATAAGCGGGGGCTTTGTGCTGCGCGATAACCAGATCCGCAACACATTCAACGCCTTCCGGCTTTCACAGATCAACGATGGTGCCAGCGATCCCCTGGCCTGCACCAACGGGGAAATCTACCGGAACACCATTCATAACACATCCGACAATGTGCTGGAGCCTGAGGTACATGCCCTTAACCTCCACTTCTATCACAACACCATGGTCAATGGCCATGCTTTTGTCTCCATTACCGAGGTACAGGGCGGGGAGATTTACATCTATGGCAACACCGCTATAAGCATGCCTGACTCAGAGGACGGATGGACCATCTTTAAAATTTCCAGCGGAAGGGACTCACTCAACCGACCCCTGTATATCTTCAACAATAGCTGGCAGGTGGACTTCGATATGATCGGGAGTCCTAGGAATGTTTGGGAGAACAGTCACATCCGGCATTTCAATAATGCATGCGTTTCGGTGGCTTCTGACAGTTTTGGAATATACAATATCGGGGACGACAACCGCTTCGATTACGACTGCTCCAATGTGCCCTTCCCGGCACTGCTCACCTCTAAGGGTTTTGAGAAAAAGGGAATGGTTGCCGATCCCATGTTTCGTGATCCTCTGGCCGGCGATTTCATTTTGCAGAAGGAATCTCCATGCATCGACAAGGGAAAAAAAGCTAAAAATCTGATCCTGGACTACCATGGCAAACGGCCCGACATAGGGGCCTACGACAACGGAGCACTGATCCAGGGCCTTCCTTTCAGGTACAGAGTTCCCGATGCAAAGGTGCCATACAGGGAGTTGCCCCGGATTACGCGCATGCATATGGAGGATGATAAGCTCAGTATATGGTTCTCACTACCCATGGATGGCTTCTCCCTGAAACTGACCGATAAATGGCTGAAACACGGAAACCAGCTCTATCCCCTGGAATACAAAGCGCTGTCGGATGATCTCTACTGCCTCACTTTGAAGGGCAAGGATCTGCCTGCAGCAGATTCTTTCGGCCTCAGCACCATGGAGTTAAAACTCTCCCAATGGCCCAAAGATTTGCAGGGCCGTAGGCTTAGCTCCTGGGCCTCCGAAATTCAAGTTTCATTATACAAAGACCTGGTCGATGAAAAAAGAAATCCTTAAAGCGACCCTGCTCCAATTCTTTCTGGCGATATTTCTTTTCGGCGGATTGAATGCGCAGGAACATTCCCCACTGGAAGTTAGCCGCCTTATTGCTGATAAGGTGGTTCGGGAGACCTCCTTTGCATACGACATGGTGCCCCTGGCTTACAATGCAGGGATCACCAGATTTGTACTTGAGGGGAGCACACCAGCAGTGCAG
>JAGLPR010000186.1 GCA_023137255.1 Bacteroidales bacterium
GATCTTTTGCATATGGCGCCAGGTTCATTTTGCAGGTATTTTAAGAAAAAGACCAACCGGACTTTTACGCAGTATGTGAAAGGTGTCCGGATTGGTATTGCCGCGAAAATGCTTATTGAAACTGAAAAATCTGTTACCCAGATTTGTTACGACAGTGGCTACAACAACCTTGCGAATTTCAACCACTACTTTAAAAGTCTGATGAACAAAACACCTTCTGAATACCGAAAGACTTTCAGATAGTATTTTTATCACTGATTCCATACTAAAATTAACATCTGACTGTTAATTAAAAAGAAAACCTGCCAAATGAGCGGGCTGGAATATTCGTACTTTTAACAAGTTAATCTCAACCATATGATCCGTACGAAAAAGAGAATCATTACTATCATATTCCTTCTTGTTTCATTCATTGTATGCGGTCAGAAGAGCGCTGTATACGAGTATGGCGACAACGACTATCTGAAGGGCTTAGAGTTATATGAAAAGCAGAAATACGGGGCAGCCCGAAAGGTGCTTGGAAAATTCCTGGAGGAGCATCCGGGATCCAGGTCGGAAATCCGCTCCGAAGCTTCTTACTACAATGCCATGTCGGCTGTGGAGCTCAGGAACGATGATGCAGAGTATCTGGTACACACCTTTGTTTCAGAGTATCCGGGAAGCCCCTATGTGGATGAAGCAGCATTTCGCATGGCCGATTTCTTCTATGACAAAAACAGCTGGGCCAAAGGTGTTTCCTGGTACAATCGAGTGGACCGCTATAAAATCGGGAGTGAAAAGCTTCCGGAGTACTATTTTAAAAAGGGCTACTGTTTCTATGAAAGGAATGATTTTGAGAGTGCCCGGGTCAACTTCTATGAGATCCTGGAGGTGGATTCACCCTACCAGGGACCGGCTATCTATTACTACTCCCATATTCATTATGTAATCGGCAATTATGAGACCTCTCTGATGGGGTTCAGGCAGATAGACGATGATCCGCTTTTCAAAGACATTGCGCCCTATTATATTTCGCAAATACTCTATTTGCAGAAAAAATATGATGAGGTCATTGCCTATGCACCACCCTTGATGGATGCTATTTCGGAAAGAAGGCTGGGAGAGATGGCCAAAATCATTGGGGAGTCTCATTTTATGCAGCAGGAGTATAAAGAGGCGATCCCCTACCTGGAGACTTACCGAAGCAATTCCAAATCCTATACCATTCACGACCGCTACCAGCTGGCCTATTCTTATTATAAAAATCAGGAGTATGAAAATGCGCTGAAACTGTTTGAACAGATCAGTTACCGGAACACTGAGATTGCTCAGAGCGCCCTCTATCACCTGGGCGATTGTTACCTGAAGACTGGTGAAAAGAAGAAAGCGCTTATCGCTTTTTCCAAGGCTGCCAACATGAATTTTGATCCTGTTATTCAGCAGGACGCCCTTTTTAATTTTGCCAAGGTCACATTTGAACTCTCCTACAATCCGTTCAATGATGCTATTCGTGCACTGGAACTCTACATCAGGTCGTATCCGGCAGCCGATAATGCAGATGAAGCCTATAACTATCTTGTGACAGCTTACCTGGGAACCAGGAACTACTCCATGGCCATGACTTCCCTGGAGAAGATCAGGAGGAAGGATGAGAAGATTGAAATGGCCACACAGAAGGTGGCTTTTTATCGTGGATTGGAGCTTTACAAAAACCTGAGATTCGCTGAAGCGGTGGATGCGCTGGAGGTATCGTTGCAGTATGCCAAATATGATCCGGTGATTGCCTCGCGCACCTATTTCTGGCTGGGGGAAGCCGCTTACCGTACGGGCGACCGCTCTACTGCCAGGATGTATTACGATGAGTACCTGAAAAATGAACGGGCCCATCAGCAGGAGGAGTACCCGCTGAGCCATTACAGCCTGGGGTATTTCTACTTCGATAACCTTTCTTATAACGAATCGCTCAACTGGTTTGGGAAATTCCTGAGGCTTGAGCAGGGAAAATCGACCCCCAACATTTCAGATGCTTACAACCGGATGGCCGATTGCTATTTTATGCAGACCGACTATACCCGGGCCATTGAGTATTACAACCGCTGCATCCAGTCGGGGAAAGCAGATGTGGACTACGCCATGTTCCAGAAGGGATTCACCCTTGGTTTGCTCGACAGGACTTTGGAGAAGGTGGAGGTCCTTAATAAGCTGGTCACAGAACAGCCGCAGTCTGCATTTGTGGATGATGCGCTTTTCGAAATAGGAAGGAGCTATGTGGTCATAAGTCAGCCGGAGAAGGCGGTGACCTTTTATCAAAGGGTGGTGAATGAACACTCCAACTCCAGTTATACCAACAATGCCCTGAACCAGCTGGGCTTAATCCACTACAACAGTGCTGAATACGATGAAGCGCTAAGCTATTATGAGCGGGTGGCCACCGATTACCCGGGAACCGCAGAGGCGGATAATGCGCTGACCAGCATAAAGAACATCTATGTGCGTAAGGACAATGTGGATGGTTATCTGGCCTTCGTTACCAGTCTCGGCCGGGACATTACACGTAGTGAGCAGGACTCGCTCTCCTATACAGCAGCAGAGATGGTGTATATGCGCAACGATTGCGAAGGGACGGTAAGGGCCTTCAGGGATTACCTGGACGCCTTTCCCCAGGGGAGGTTCCTGTTAAACGCACATTACTACAAGGCAGATTGTCAGCTAAAATTGCAGCAAAACAGTGAGGCACTTGAGTCCCTGAGTTTCATTATCGGTCAGCCCCGGAATATGTTTACTGTCCCCGCCCTGGAGGCAGCATCAAAAATCAGTTTCCGTGAGAAGGATTACCACAGGGCAGCAGATTATTACAGGGCCATGATTGAGGTAGCCGAGCAGAAAGTGAATATTTTTGATGCCCATGTTGGGTTGATGAGGTGCTACTATGAACTGGGCGAGTATGCCAATACCATTGATGCAGCACGTCAGCTTCTGCAGCTCGACAAGATCCAGGAGGAGTACATCCGTGAGGCCAATTTTAAAATCGCCAGGTCGTTCCACAAGATAAACGAGGTGGATTTTGCCTATGATTTTTATGAGAAAGTGGGTTACGAAGTGAACAGCAAGGAGGGTGCAGAATCAAAATATATGATGATCGAGATCCTTTACGAAAGGGGGGAGATGGACCAGGCTGAACAGGCGGTTTATGATTTCATCAACATGAACACTCCACACCAGTACTGGATGGGCATGGCTTTTCTGAGCCTGTCGGATGTATACATGGAGAAGGGGGATGAGTTCTCTGCCATCAATACCCTTCAGACTCTGATTGCCAATTACCCCATTCCGGACGATGGCATCATTGCCAATGCAAAGCAGCGAAAGTCAGCCATGACAGAGCAGGCAGAGAGTGATATAGCACCGGAATCGGAACCGGTACAATAGTACTATTAATGAAACAAACTGAAATGAAACAGTTCAGAATATATAAGCATAGCTTGCTGGTATGGACGGTGATCTGTCTTGCTCCTGCAGCATTGATGGGACAGCAGGAAGAGGTGAGGGTAGTCAAGCCCTATTCACCCACCCTTTCGGGTGCACAAAAAATTGAGTTGCTTCCCAGTCTGCAAGAGGAGATTGAGTTTGAGGTTCCGGATATTACCTATCACCTTTACCCTAAACGATACGACAGTCAGTTCAGGGTTGAACCCATCAAAGCTGCCAGGATGGTAAAAATGCCCTTGGAGCGATTGTATAAGAGCCAGCTTACACTGGGAATGGGCAACTACCTGACTCCCCTGGCTGAATTGAACATCAACCAGCTAAGGTCGAGGAACGGGACTTTTGGACTGAACCTGAAGCATCATTCCATGAATGGAAAGGTGGAGTTGGAAAACGGGAAGAAGGCACCTGCCGGATTCAACGAGAACCAGGCTGAGATCTTCGGGAGCCGTTTCTTGAAGCAATCGGTATTTGAGTATTCTGTCGGGGCCAGCTACAATTCATATGTACATTACGGCGTGGATCCAAGTCTTGATTCTGTACTTAATAAGGGGGATGCGGTTCATCCCTATTTCACTGCCGAAGGAGGGATCGGATTGCATTCCATGCATGCCGACTCCTTTCATTTTAA
>JAGLPR010000187.1 GCA_023137255.1 Bacteroidales bacterium
AGGATCAGGATTTCTGGCGCATGGGGGGAATTACCCGGGATGTTTTCCTGATGGCCAGAAATGCTTGTCACATCAGGGATTTCAGGGTAGTGTCCGGGCTGGATGAATCTTACCACGACGGAACCTTTCACCTGGATGTTGAAGTGGTAAACCTGGATAAAGATACCGATCCGGTCTGTTCTGTGCAGGTAAGCTTGCAGGACAACCAGGCAAGGGTGCTTATGGATCAGAATTTTCCGGTAGACCTTAAGGATGGAACCGGATGGGTCACACTGAATAGATACTATCCCAACATCAAGCAGTGGTCGGCCGAGATCCCCAACCTCTACCAGCTGCTTATTATATTAAAAGATGGTCAGGGCAAAGTGATTGAAGCCATTCAACAGGATGTGGGATTCAGAACTGTTGAGATCAGGGATGCCAAATTGCTGGTCAATGGTCAGTATGTATACCTGAAAGGTGTGAACTTACATGAGCACCACGATGTAAACGGACATGTAATGGATGAGGAGACCATGTTGAAGGATATTCTGCTGATGAAGAGCCACAACCTCAATGCAGTCCGCACTTCACACTATCCCCAGCCGGAGCGCTGGTACGAACTGTGTAATAAGTATGGTCTCTACCTGGTGGATGAAGCCAATATTGAATCACACGGGATGGGATATGGCAAAGAATCACTGGCCAAAGATTCAAGCTGGATGGCGGCCCACCTGTTCCGCACTGAGAATATGTTCGAGCGGGATAAAAATCAACCCTCCATCATCATCTGGTCACTGGGAAATGAAGCGGGGAACGGCGTAAACTTTGAGGCAACCTATAAGTATTTGAAAGATAAGGACTCCACCAGACCGGTTCAGTACGAAAGGGCTGGCATTGAGGATAACACAGACATCGTCTGTCCCATGTATATGCGCATGGAGCGGATGGAGAGGTACGCAAAGGGTGCTTCGGGAACCCCCACAAGGCCTCTGATTCAGTGTGAATATGCCCATGCCATGGGAAACAGCGTGGGCAATCTGCAGGACTATTGGGATGTGATCGAATCGCATAAACAACTGCAAGGCGGTTTTATCTGGGATTGGGTGGATCAGGGGCTTTTAACAAAGAATGAGGGGGGAGAAGAGTTTTTTGCCTATGGCGGTGACTTTGGGCCTCCTGGAACACCCAGCGATCAAAATTTTTGCATAAACGGCCTGGTCTTCCCGGACAGAACGGTTCATCCCCACATCCATGAAGTCAAAAAAGTGTATCAGTATATTGGCGTCAAACCCATCGACTTAATAAAAGGAAAAATCGAAATCACAAACAAATACGATTTCATTAACCTGGAAAACGTGGCAATGACCTGGGAAGTTATGGCTGAAAACAAAGAGATAGCCCGGGGAAAATTGTCTTCATTGAATATCGCTCCGGCCACTGCTGCGGAATTCCAATTGCCGCTCCATCGCATCAAGGCCCGGCCCGGTGTGGAATACTTCCTGAATCTAAGCTTCGTAACAAAAGA
>JAGLPR010000188.1 GCA_023137255.1 Bacteroidales bacterium
TGCAGGGTGGATTTATCTGGGATTGGGTGGACCAGGGACTGCTTACAACAAATGATAAGGGCGAGGAGTACTGGGCCTATGGCGGAGACTTCGGTCCCGTGGATGTGCCGTCCGATGGCAATTTCTGTAACAATGGTCTGGTGAACCCAGACAGAGGCATTAAACCCACCCTCCTTGAGGTGAAAAAGGTGTATCAACACATCGGATTTAGTGCCGGGGATCTTACCAAAGGAGTAGTTACCCTCGAAAACAAATACTCCTTTCTGAACCTGGATCAGTTCAGCTTCAAATGGACCATCCGGTCTGATGGAGAAACCCTTCAGTCCGGCACCATTGATGGAGTAAACCTCAAACCAGGTGAGAAAAAAGATTTCAAATTGGGATACAGCATCAATCCAGAGCAGGGCAGAGAATATTTTCTGAACATTCTGGCATCCCTGAAAACCCCGGATGGCCTGTTAAAATCAGGCACGGTCATGGCCATGGAACAATTTCAGCTGCCCTATAGTTTACCTGCTAATCCGGATCAAAGGGAGTTTCCAGCGCTTTCATATGAGAAAAACAAAGAAATGATCACAGTGACCGGAGACGCTTTTATGGTACAATTTGACGTCCGGAAAGGAATGATTTCAAAGTACAGTTCTGAAGGTCAGGATCTATTCTTGAGTGGTCCGGTGCCCAACTTCTGGCGGGCCCCTACCGATAATGATTATGGCAACAACAATTATAAGACAGCACAGGTCTGGCGTAAAGCCGGAGAGAGAAGGAAGGTGAAGAAAGTAAAAGTGAAGCAGGAGAAGTCAGGTTCCGTGAGCATTGCAGTGACCTGTATTCTGAATGACCTGGATGGGGAGCGCATTGCCGATTATGCAACACTTTACTTGATCAATGGCCTGGGTGAAGTAACTGTCACCAATGAGTTTACCATGACAGGTGAAAAGCTGCCTGAACTGCCCAGGTTTGGTATGAACATGGTAATGCCACGAGATTTTGAAACCCTTACCTGGCTGGGGCGCGGTCCACATGAATCTTACCAGGACCGGAAAACCGGAGCCTTCGTGGATCTGTATTCGGGAAGTGTGGCCGATCAGTACTGGCCCTACCTCCGGCCCCAGGAGAATGGGAATAAAGAGGATGTGAGGTGGGCGGCCATCACCAATAAGGAGGGATCGGGGATACTGTTCAAAGGAGTCCCGTTGATCGCTGTGTCGGTCCATCATAACATCTTGGAGGATTTTGAATCCGCAGAGAGGACAGATGGCAGGCACATTGAAGGGGTCAGACCTGTTAATCGACACACAACAGACGTGAAACCCAGAGATCTGACTTCGGTGAATATTGATTATAAACAGATGGGTGTGGGTGGTGATGATAGCTGGGGTGCTCCTACCCATCGTGAATACCGCTTAACCGAGCAAACTTATAGTTACTCTTTCAAAATGATCCCTGTTCATAGTTTCAAGGCTCCTTAATACACTACTAAATGGATAGAAATGGTGCAATGCGGAATCTGGAAGATCCGAATGTTCAATGGGATGTGGTAATTATCGGGGGTGGAGCTTCGGGACTGGGAGCTGCGCTGGAAGCAGCAACACGGGGGTACCTTACCCTTCTGCTGGAGCAGGACGACTTTGCCAAAGGAACTTCAAGCCGGAGCACAAAACTGGTACATGGAGGAGTGAGGTACCTGGCCCAGGGAAATGTAGCGCTGGTACTGGAGGCTCTGAAGGAGAGGGGACGGTTGAAGCTTAATGCTCCTCATCTGGTCAAGGATCAACCTTTTGTGATCCCTTGTTACAGTTACTGGTGTGTTCCGTTCTATACCATTGGCCTGACCCTCTACGACCTGATGGCGGGAAGGCTGGGTATCGGTCGATCGGTGCCTCTTTCAAAGAAGGGTGTGAGCAAAGCGCTGCCTGCCATTAAGACCAGGAAGCTCAGGGGAGGCGTTCGCTATTTCGATTGCCAGTTCGACGATGCCCGGCTGGCTGTAAACCTTGCCCAGACCATTACAGAGCAGGGAGGAGTGGTAATTAATCACATGAAGGTGAATGGATTGATAATGGAAGATGGCAGGGTATCGGGAGTAGAAGCCGGGGACAGAGAGACCGGGAAGCAGTATCGGGTAGCTGCCGGGACGGTCATCAATGCCACCGGGGTTTTTGTGGATGACATTTTGAAGATGGAAGATCCGTCGGTCAGGGATGTGGTCAAACCGAGCCAGGGGATCCACCTGGTGATGGAGCGGGAGTTTCTGAAAGGTGGGGAGGCCTTGATGATTCCAAAGACCTCCGACGGAAGGGTGCTTTTTGCCGTTCCCTGGCACAACAGGGTGGTGGTGGGCACCACCGATGTGGAGAAGCAGGAGGCTGAGTTGGAGCCGGTGGCCGAGGAAGAAGAGGTGGAGTATATTCTGGAGACAGCCGGACGGTTTATGGAACGTGCGCCCAGGCGGGAGGATGTATTGGCTGTCTTTACCGGTCTGCGCCCCCTGGCGGCCCCTACCGGCGAAGGAAAGAAAACAAAGGAGATATCGAGGGGCCATAAGATCCTGGTTTCGAAAGGGGGACTGGTTACCCTTACAGGGGGAAAATGGACCACCTACAGGAAGATGGGTGAGGATGTGGTGAACAGGGCTGCAGAGTTAGCGAAACTGCCGGCCAGGGATTCTGTAACTTCCGCATTAAGGATTCATGGTCATGTGGATGAGGTTGACAAATCAGATCCCCTCTATTGGTACGGGAGCGACAGAAAGCAAATTGACAGCTTGATCGATGAGGATCCTGAATTGGGAGGTATATTAAGCGAAGAATTAAATATCATAGAGGCCCAGATAGTCTGGGCGGTGAGGATGGAGATGGCACGAACCGTGGAAGATTGCCTGGCACGTCGCATCCGGGTCATTCAACTGGATGCCCGTGAATGCATCCGTGTAGCGCCCCGGGTGGCTGAAATTGTGGCCAGGGAACTGGGATATGATCAGGAGTGGCAGAAGAGCCAGGTGAAAGCAATCACCGAACTGGCATCCTCCCATCTCCTTAACTAATATTCTAACACGAACCCAGAGAGTAAATACTAACATTCTAACACGAACGAAGTGAGTAAAAAATTCATCCTTTCCCTGGACCAGGGTACCACCAGCTCCAGGGCCATTGTTTTTGACCACTCGGGCAAGATGACCGGTGCGTCCCAAAAGGAGTTCAGACAGATCTTTCCGGAACCCGGATGGGTGGAGCATGATCCCATGGACATCTGGAACTCCCAACACCGTGTTATGCACGATGCATTGCGGGAGGCAGGCATAGGAGCCGGTGATGTGGCTGCCATCGGGATCACCAATCAGCGGGAGACCGCCGTCATCTGGGACCGCGATACCGGTAAGCCGCTTTGCAACGCCATTGTCTGGCAGGACCGCCGGACATCGGGCTATTGTGATGAGTTGAAGTCACAGGGTTATAAGGAGATGATCCAGGAGAAGACCGGACTGGTGATCGACGCCTACTTCTCTGCCACCAAATGGAGGTGGATGCTTGAGAATGTACCTGGCGCCAGAGAGAAGGCAAAGGAGGGCAGGCTTGCCCTGGGGACCGTAGATTCGTGGTTGATCTGGAACCTCACAGCAGGAAAGGTGCACGTTACCGATGTGACCAATGCCAGCCGGACCATGCTATACAATATCAACAGCCTGAATTGGGACGATGAACTTCTGGAGTTGTTCGGAATTCCCCGGAGCATGTTGCCAGAAGTAAAATCCTCCTCCGAGGTGTATGGTGAGACCGCCAAAGGCACTCTTTCGGTTCCTGTTCCCATTGCCGGAATTGCCGGGGATCAGCAGGCAGCCACATTCGGACAGATGTGTCTGACTCCCGGATCGGTCAAATGTACCTACGGCACCGGGTGTTTTATACTATGCAATACAGGTGAAAAGCCTGTTCGCTCGGGCAACAATCTGGTGACTACCATTGCCTGGCAGATCGGCAACAAGACCACCTATGCCCTGGAGGGCAGCATATTTATCGGAGGAGCGGTGATTCAGTGGCTGAGGGACGGACTGGGCATCATTAAGAATTCGTCCGATGTGGAGAAGCTGGCCGAAACGGTCGACGACAACGGGGGTGTCTGTTTTGTACCTGCGTTTACCGGACTGGGGGCACCCCATTGGGACCAGTATGCCAGGGGAATGATTTCTGGACTTACCCGCGGAGCTACGGCCGGTCACATCGCCAGGGCGGCTTTGGAAAGCATTGCCTTCCAGGTGAACGATGTGATGGGGGCCATGGAGGATGATGCAGGTATGAAGATTGGCGAGTTGCGGGTGGATGGCGGAGCGGTGGTCAACGACCTGTTGATGCAGTTCCAGGCCAACCTGATTGGCATCCCTGTAATCAGACCCGAAAATATCGAAACCACTGCACTGGGCGCTGCCTACCTGGCCGGACTAGCTGTGAATTTCTGGAGCTCGGTGGATGAGATCGGGGAGCAGTGGGCCATGGACCGTACCTTCAATAGCCAAATCTCCGAAGAGAAGAGCAAGGCGCTGATACAGGAGTGGGACAAAGCAGTCTCCCGCGCACGTTCCTGGCAGGATAGCTAAAAGTCAAAAGTCAAAAGCTAAAAGTATATAACTAACGACTTTCTACTAATTACTAACTACTATATTATGAATGAGTATATCGCAGAATTTATCGGAACATTCCTACTGATCCTACTGGGGAACGGGGTAGTGGCCAATGTGGTTCTTAAGGATACAAAAGGGCATAACGGTGGCTGGATTGTCATCTCACTGGGGTGGGGACTGGGCGTATTTATAGGGGTGTCGGTGGCCGGTCCTGTATCGGGCGCTCATATCAATCCGGCAGTGACGATCGGATTGGCCGCAGCGGGACAGTTTGCATGGAGCCAGGTGGTGCCTTTTATTGTGGCGCAGATGCTGGGCGCTGCTGCAGGTGCACTGACCGTTTGGCTATTCTATCGTCACCATTTTAACCGGACAGAGGATCCGGGTGCTCAGCTGGGCTGTTTTTCCACGGCTCCTGCCATCAGGAAACCGGTGAATAATTTTATCAGTGAATTGATCGGTACCTTTGTGTTGATCTTTGTGATCCTCTACATTGCCGAACCCACCCTATCACTGGGAGTAGACGAAAACGCGAAGATCGGACTGGGAACTCTGGGGGCGCTTCCTGTGGCTCTGCTGGTGACTGCCATCGGGCTCTCCCTGGGAGGGACCACCGGTTATGCCATCAATCCGGCCCGCGACCTGGGACCCCGGATCATGCATACCATCCTGCCCATGGAACACAAGGGGAGCAGCGACTGGAAGTATTCATGGATCCCCGTAATCGGACCCTTCACTGGGGCGGTAGTAGCCGCTTTATTGTACCTCCTTCACAACCTGATATTTGCTTAAAGTTTACTCGTATCGCAGTGCCAGTACAGGATTGGTGCGGGCCGAGCGGAATGCATGGTAGAGTACGGTAAGAATGGCTACCGTGGTAGTGACCAGTGCAGTCAGCACGAACAGGTCCGGTTTCAATTCAATCCGGAAGGAGAACTCCTTGAGCCACCTGTTGGCGATAAACCAGACTGCCGGCAGGGCAATCAACAGTGATATAAGCACATAGAGCGAGAAATCTCTGATCATCATCAGTGTAATCTGGTGCTCCATGGCTCCCATGGATTTGCGGATCCCAATCTCTTTGGTTCTTCTCTGGGCAGTAAAGGAGGCCAGTGCAAAGAGTCCCAGGGAGGCAATGATCATGGCCACCACGGTAAATATTTTCAGCAGGATGGCCATCTTTTCCTCACCCCGGTACATGTTGTCGATGGCCTCCTCCACATAGGTGTATTCGAAAGGGTATTGGGGCAACATCTCTTCCCATTTTTCCTGCATAAAGGTAAGTGCCTTCTGGGGCTCATTAGCGGCCAGCCTGACCACCATGTGCTGCAGCATTTCGGCAGGGAGTGGAGCCAGTGCCATGGGTTCTATCTCGTCTCCCAGTGGCTTAAAGTGAAAATCTTCCATCACACCCACCACCTGGCCATGGATTCCCATAAAGGTCAGATTCATTCCCACAATTTCCTCTTTGTCTATAATATCAGCCAGGGTGGTATTGATAATCCAGTTGGCCAGGGTATCACTGTTATACATATCGGACGGAAAGTCACCGGTAAAATCGCGGCCCGACTGAAGGGTGATCCCCATGGTCTCGGTGAAGTTGTGATGTACCCCGGTAAAGGAGACCAGTACATCCTGTTCCGGGTCTTTCCCCTCCCAGTTGATCCCACTGGAATTGGAGCCGATGCGATAGGGGGGCTGCATGGAGGCGGTGGCATTCAACACACCAGGATGCTCCCCAAAGGTCTCCTTGAGGATTTCGTACTCCTGGTTCAGGTTGCCTTGCAGGGCAATGTGTACCAGATTTTGCTTGTTGTAACCCAGGTCGGCATTTCGCATGAATGTAAGCTGCCGGGTGACCACCATGGCACCGGTGATCAGGATCACCGCCAGGGTAAACTGGAACACCACCAGGATCTTCCGGAGCAATCCGCTGCCGGTCCGCTGGTCGGTCTGTTCACGGATCGCCCGCAACGGCCTCAGGGCTGACAGGTAGAGTGCCGGATAGCTGCCTGCCAGAAGGGTGGTCACCACGAGTACTCCGAGAATTCCCAGGAGAAATTGTCCGGCAAAGAGTTCTGCTGGTTCAATGTCTTTTCCCGAGATGTGGTTGAATTTGTTCAGCAGGGCGAGCACAAGCAGGAATGCCACCACCACAGAGAGCAGGGTCTGAACAAACGACTCGGTCAGGTACTGCCGCACCAGGTGCATCCTCGATGCCCCGTTCACCTTCCTGAGACCGATTTCTTTGGCACGAATAGAGGAACGCGCGGTAGAGAGGTTCATGAAGTTGATGCAGGCTATCAGCAATACAAAGAATGCAATGGCTCCGAAAATATATACATACAGAATGGCACCCGGCGATTTTCCAAATCCAAAGTAGGAGTGGAGGTGGATCTTTGAAAAAGGGGCCACCATGTAGTCAATAGTGTTGTTCTCCTTATAGATATTGGTTACCTCAGTGATTTTCCGGTTCACAATGGTGTCCACAGCACCCTCCTGCAACTTCACACAAGTCATGATGGAGTTGGAGCTCCAGGTGTCGTTGTTACGGTCCTCCAGAGTAAGATAATTCCAGGGGAACAGGACCTTAAAACCCAGAATGGTGTTGGAGGGGGGATCCTCAATCACTCCGGAGATGGTGAAAATCAGATCCTGGTCCACCTGGATGGTCTTACCCACTGGATCTGTATCCCCAAAGTACTTGGTAGCCAGCTCCTCGGTAATTACCATGGTATTGGGTTCCCGAAGCACCCGGTCCTTGTTTCCGTATTTGAAATCGAAGGTAAACATGTCAAAGAAGGAGGAATCTACCACTACGATTCCATCTTCGAAGAATTTGTTCTCCTCTTCGGTAAAGAGGAGACCACCCCTGAAGGCCAACCGGCACTGCTCTTCGATCTCGGGGACCTCATCCTTCCAGACCGGTCCAGATACATAGGGAGTTACATTTACATGGTAGGGCTCCGCGTTGGAGTAGTACTGATCCTCTTCGACCCGGTAGAGCCGGTCCTTTCGGTATGGAACCTGTCGTAGCTCAGTTCCTGCTGCACCCAGAGTAACATAAAGAGGGCGCAGGCCAGGCTGACTGATAAACCAATGATGTTGATAATGGTGATTCTTTTCTCCTTGAATAGCAGGCGGAGCACCTGTTTCAGGTTGTTGAGGGACATATGTGTGAAGATTTTTATAAAAGACGATACAACTTTCTCATCATTACACTTCCAAAACATTAAATTTGGATATATTTTAAAATAGCCAAAAAAATGAAGAGGGATTTAGATCTGTTTAACCTGATCGAGCAGGAGCATCAACGTCAGAAAAGGGGCATTGAACTGATTGCCTCCGAGAACTTTGTAAGTAACCAGGTGATGGAGGCCATGGGCTCCTGCCTGACCAATAAATATGCTGAAGGGTATTCGGGACACCGTTACTACGGGGGATGTGACGTGATCGACAGCGTAGAGGACCTGGCCATTGAGAGGCTCTGCGAGCTCTATGGTGCAGAGTTTGCCAATGTACAGCCCCACTCGGGGGCACAGGCCAATATGGCGGTGTTCCTTACAGTGCTCAATCCGGGCGATACATTTATGGGTCTGGACCTTTCTCATGGGGGTCACCTCTCTCATGGTTCTCCGGTCAACAGCTCAGGAATCCTTTACAGGGCCGTTTCCTATGGCTTGGATAAGCTTACGGGCCGCGTCGATTATGATGCCATGGAGGAGTTGGCACTAAAGGAGAAACCCAAACTGATTGTGGGTGGAGCCTCTGCCTACTCCAGGGAGTGGGATTACAAACGGATGCGGAAGATAGCGGATAAGATCGGGGCCATCTTCATGGTTGATATGGCACATCCGGCCGGACTAATTGCAGCCGGGTTGATGAAAAACCCGCTTCCCCATGCACATATTGTCACTTCTACGACTCATAAAACTCTGCGTGGACCACGTGGCGGAATTATCCTCATTGGAAAGGATTTTGAAAATCCGTGGGGCCGGGCCACCAAAAAGGGTGTGATCCGTCTTATGTCGTCCCTGATCAACTCTGCCGTATTCCCGGGAATCCAGGGCGGACCACTGGAACATATCATTGCGTCCAAGGCGGTCTCGTTTGGTGAGGCGCTTACCGATGATTTTAAAACCTACCAGCAGCAGGTGAAGAAGAATGCGGCTGTGATGGCCGATTCATTTATTAAGCTGGGATATAAGGTGGTTTCGGACGGAACCGACAACCACTCAATGCTGATCGACCTGCGTACCAGGGTAGAGGATGTTACGGGAAAACAGGTAGAGAATATCCTGGAGGAGGCCGATATCACGGTGAATAAAAACATGGTACCTTTCGATTCCAGGTCTCCCTTCCAGACCAGCGGGATCCGGGTAGGAACCCCTGCCATATCCACAAGAGGGGTGAAGGAGGATCAGATCCCGGGCATCGTAGAGATGATAGACCAGGTCATTATGAACATCGGCGATCATAAGCTGATTGACGATGTTCGCAAGAAAGTAAACGAACTGATGACCGAATATCCCATGTTTGCCTGACACCGTCTCTATGGAGTGGTATTACTATATTATTATAGTGGCCGTGGGTATTGTGGCGGGAATCATCAATACCCTTGCCGCTGGTGGATCGTTGCTGACCCTCCCGGTGCTGATGGCACTGGGGCTTCCCCCCAACATGGCCAACGGTACCAACCGGATTGCCATTTTTCTGCAGAATGTGGTGGGTGTGGGAAGCTTTCACAAGCAGAAGGTGATGGATTTCCCCTCAGGCTTCAGGGTGGGAATCCCGGCCGTTATTGGCGCCATTGCAGGGGCCTTTATTGCTGTGAACCTGAATGACGAGGTGATGAAACTGGCCATCGCAGGGGTGATGATTCTGGTGTTCTTCCTTATGCTGTTGAATCCCAACCGCTGGATCAATAGCCACGAAGAGCATCCGCCGATCCCTTATTGGATGCAGGTGGTGGTTTTTTTCTTTGTGGGGATCTATGGCGGATTTATCCAGGCAGGGGTAGGTTTTTTCCTGCTTACCAGCCTGGTACTGGGCAGCGGATTTGAACTAGTGAAGGCCAATGCACTGAAACTTTTTGTGATTCTGCTCTATACACCCCTGGCACTGGTTATTTTTTTCGTACACGGGGATGTGAACATTTGGATGGGATTGGTGCTTGCGGTGGGAAACATGACAGGTGCCTGGATCGGGACAAAAATTGCGGTAAAACAGGGAGCTAAATTTATCAGGTATTTCGTACTGGTGGCCATTCTGATCGCAGCCACCAAGCTGATCTGGGATGCCTTTAAGGTACTATGATGTA
>JAGLPR010000189.1 GCA_023137255.1 Bacteroidales bacterium
GGGCTTGGGCAGGCTGCCCGACCTCGATCCCAGTCCACCGAAAGAGATTCCGTCGCCCAGTCCGCCGCCTGTATCGTAACGGTCGGCATCCGGACTCCCATTGCTTACTCCCTGGTTTCCGCTGCCCTCTGTAATACCTTCAGAACCATCGGTTTCTCCCACTCCCTGGTTACCAAAAGCATCGCGTCCCATGTTATTCAGTTGCTCGGCCCGCTCCCGGCGTTCACGCTCAATGCGCTCCTGTTCCTCCCGGGCCTCCCTTTCGATTCGCTCTTGTTCTATGCGTTGACGTTCCACTTCCTGCTGGCGCTGTCGTTCCAGTTCAGCCTGGCGCTGTCGCTCCAGCTCCTCAGGAGTGGGTTTGGGAACCTCCCTCACCTGCGTCTCCTCCACATCCTGGGTCTGGTCTACCGGGGTGGGATCGGGTGGGGTATAGCTTGGAGTGGTTTCCCTGACAGGCTCAGCAATCTCTTCGGTAATCTCCTCAGAGGGCTGGGCAATTTCAAGGTCAGGATCTCCTGCCTGCTGGTCATCCCCCATGGGCTCAAAGTCGCCCAGTCCGGTTTCGTCGATACCAAAATTCACCAGGATTCCCTCTTCCTCCGGCGGGGGATCGGGAAAGGTAAGTCCGGCAAACACCAGCAGCAAGATCAGCAGTGTATGATAGATAATGGTCGCTATGAGTCCTCTTCTGTTGAGCTTCATGGTACTTATATAACGATCATCTGGAAGGTCTTGTTCCAAGAATCACCTTGTAACGGTTCCGCTTGGCGATATCGAGAAAGGCAAATACCTCTTCCATATTGAGATCCCTGTCAGCATTTAACCTTACGGTGGGCGCTTCGCCATACCCTTCCAGTTTTTTTCTCAGGACACCTTCCAGCTCGCCCAGCCTGTATTCCTGGTCGTCCACATATATGGTTTTATCCAGGCCGATGGAGACCACCAGCACCGGATTGGCCTGGGTCTGGTTGTTGCTCTCGGGCAACTGTACGTTTTGTGCAGCCGGAACGATCAGGGTGGAGGTAATCATAAAGAAGATCAGCAACAGGAACACGATGTCGGTCATGCCCGACATGGCAAAATTCTTGTTGGTCTTATGTCTCGATTCAATTGCCATTACAACTGTTTCAGTACAACAGTATAATTTCTCTCTGCTGCCACGTTCATGACTGTTACCGCATCTCCCACTGAGACTGCCGGTGAAGTGACCACCTTGATGGTGGGATCAGGCAAACCCTGCAACCTGGATTCAAGGACCATGCCAAGATCTTCCAGGGAGACAGTTCTCCCGTCCACCGCCACCCGGCTACCACTGTGTATGGTCACCGTGGGAATCCGCGATTCTGCCTGAATGGTGACCTGTCCGCGGCTGGGAAGCAGCATCTTTAATGCATTGGGAGCAATCAGCGTGGAGGTGAGCATAAAAAAGATCAGCAACAGGAATACAATGTCGGTCATGCCCGACATGGCAAAATTATCCATTACCCTGTTCTTCGATTTCAGAGCCATGATTCCCTATTTAGCTGGTTCGTTCAGCAAGTCGATAAACTCGGAGGTTCCTGCCTCCATATTGTTAATCACCTTATCCACGCGTGCCACCAGGGTGTTGTAGGCAAAGTAGGCGATGATACCTACAATCAGACCGGCCACGGTGGTGATCAGGGCGGTATAGATACCCCCGGAGAGCTGTCCCACGTTGATGTTGTTCCCTGCGCTGGACATCTGGTGGAAGGCCTGTACCATCCCGATCACTGTCCCGAGGAACCCGATCATTGGAGCACCCCCTGCGACGGTGGCCAGGGTGGGAAGGCCCTTCTCCAGTTTGTAGATCTCCAGTTTGCCCACATTTTCAATGGCGGCATTCACATCGTTGAGCGGACGACCTATGCGACTGACTCCCTTTTCAATCATTCGTGCCACCGGGTTATCGGACGACTGACAGAGGGCATGGGCCGAATCCACCTTGCCGTCCATAATATAGTCCTTGATGCGGTTCATGAAGTTCTGGTCCACTTTTGCCGCTTTCTTAATGGCGAACCACCGTTCAAAAAAGATATATACTGCGATAAAGCTCAGGAGTACAATGGGGAGCATGACCCACCCTCCCTTGATGGCAATATCGATAAAAGATTCTGTGGAAGTGCCTTGTATGCTACTTGTATCCAGGTTGGTAACTTGCAGTAAGATCAAGCTTTTCATTTGTAATAATTTTGCGTCGAATATATAACAAATAACGGGATATACTCAGTTGTAGTATACCCCGTTATCAAACATTTGTCTCTTTTATTAACAGCTCTCTGGTACCGGATCAATGGTGAAGCAAAAGTGACTGCAGGTAATAAACACCAGCTCCAGCTAAATAACCCAGAAGAGCCAGCAGTGAAATTCGTTTCATATACCAGATGAAATCGATCTTTTCCATCCCCATGGCGGCCACACCTGCAGCACTACCAATGATCAGGATCGATCCGCCGGTACCTGCACAGTAGGCCAGGAATTCCCAGAACAGACCATCCTGGACAAAATTAGCGGCATACTCTATGGCTGCAGGATCTGTCATTGCTGCAATACTGGCAGCATCTTCAATGGGATACATCCCCATGGCTCCGGCCACCAGAGGAACATTATCCACCACTGCCGACAGTACCCCAATGGCCATATCGATCAGGAAAATATTCCCCAGATTTTCATCGAGCCAGGAAGCCATTACGGTAAGCTGTCCTGCACTCTGGAGTGCAGCTACTGCTGAAAGAATCCCCAGGAAGAAGAATATGGTCGGGGTGTCCACCTTTTGCAGAATGTAGATGACCTTGAGTCGCTTTTTAATCTCATCCGGTTTATTCTTATGGAGTATTTCAGAGACCATCCAGATTACCGACAGCGAAAGAAGCATACCCAGGTAGGGGGGTAGATGGGTAACTGTTTTGAAAACCGGAACAAACAGGAGTCCGGATACACCCATAATCAGAAAAAGTTTACGCTCAAATGGAGTGGTGTAGACCTTTTCATCAGCATCAATCTCGGGGCGTGCTACTGTTCCCTTCAAGGTAATACTGAGAAGAGCCAGCGGAACGATCATGGTAAAAAGACTCGGGACGATAACCCGGGTGATGATGCTGAAGGTTGTAACCTGATTACCGATCCAAAGCATGATGGTGGTCACATCTCCAATGGGCGACCATGCACCTCCTGCGTTGGCAGCGAGTACCACCATGGAGGCAAAGAACCACCGGGATTCTTTGTCTGAGATCAGTTTCCTGAGAAGTGCAACCATCACAATCGTGGTTGTAAGGTTATCCAGTGCGGCCGACATAAAGAAGGTGAGGAAACTGAGGATCCACAGCAGCTTCACCTTTTTGGTGGTCTTTATGCGGTCGGTGATGATCTTAAATCCGTCGTGCTTATCGATGACCTCTACGATGGTCATAGCTCCAAGCAGGAAGAACAGGATTTCGGAGATCTTACCCAAATGGTGGATAATTTCTTTCTCCACGATAAAATGCCTCATGGACTCAATCCCAAGTTCACCGTGCCCCTGTCCGTCATGAACATAAGAATTCCACGCATCACTTAGTCCTGAAGTGAAAATGTCATAAGCCCCAAAAATGTAGAGAACCCACATCAATGTCCCTATTGCTAAAGCGGGGATTGCTTTATCAACATGAAGCGGGTGTTCCAGGGCTATGGCAAGGTAGCCCAGAACAAACACAACAACCATAATAATAAACATGATAGAAAAGTTAAGTTAGGAGAATAGTAAGGCGCAAAGATAGGAAAGTTTTACTCTTCAGATTCAGCCGGATCGGACTTTTTCTTCTTCTTTTTCCGATTGGTGAGTCCCTCTTTATATCGGGCCATCAACTGCTTCAGATCATTAAACTCTTCGCGGTAGGAGACACCCACCCCCTGCTTGTAGGGTGCTGTCTCGAAAATAAGCTCGTCTCGTGCACGGTTGAAGGCGAGTACACTTATATTGTTGGTGATTTTATATTCCACCTCAAAGTCGCCCATGATATATGGATTGTTGGCCGATCCGCTGGAAGGATTGGTCTCCTGTCCGCCCACATCCACATTCCCGCTGATGATCACCCGGTCGTTCAAAAGCTGTGTGGAGAGTGCCACTTCCACCTCCTGGCTGGTTACCTGGTCGCCCGGACGGTAGTTGAACCCGATGTCAAAATCATCACTGATCTGGGATAGCCAGTTGCTCAGCTGGTTGGAGAGCAATTCGCTGGCTGTCACACCGGCAATGGAGCTGTTCATTGTTCCCATGTCCTGGATTCCGTATCCCGTAACACTGTAGAAATTATTGATTACCAGCAGTGAAAGGAACTGCTTCATCAGCTCTTCTTCGGTACTGGTGGCACTTTCGAGATAATCCCTGATCTCAGGGTTCGCTGTGGGCATCTCTATACCGGTCACAATGGTGGGCGACTGAAGTTCACCCAGCAGGTTCAGGTGGCACTCCACCGGGATCCTCTTTTTCAGTGACTCTGCTGTTGCATCTGAAGGATCGCCGGGATAGAGGTTGTAAGGGGCAGCCCGGGTACCGTAAATAGCCGCCAGGTCGATGGATGCATTGGTAGGAGACCCGCTGAAGCTGATTCTCCCCCCCGGTTCGATTTCAAACCTTTTGTTGATCACGTTCTGGAGGGTGAAGAGGTAATCTCCCTTTATCAGCTCTACATCCCCGAACATCCTGAAACCCTGGTTCTGATTCATCAGCATCCGGATATTCCCCCGGCCGCTTGTTTCAATGATGTCGCCCACTTTGGGATCGAAGATCAACTGTACCACCGCCTCATCGGTAACCTCCACATCCAGTTCCATCTCCATTCCGCCCAATTTTTTCTGACCGGATAATTCTTCAATAGCAAAATCGTCCTCCTGGATAAAGGTAATGAAGTCGGATTGCTGTACCTCCCTGGCATTATAAAGGGGAAGGTAGATGGCCGAATTTCTTTCGGTGCTTGCGTTGATGGAGAGTTTGATGGCTTCGGGTCTCCCGTTGATGGTTGCATTACCAGTGGCAAAGATGGAACCGTAAAATACATCGTTGTCCATCGAACTGGTATTCATACACATCAGGTTTCGGGCTTCAATATGAATGCTGGTATAGAAATCGCGCAGGTAGGTATTGGAGACCGTTCCGTTGATCTCTGCCGTGTTTCCGAATTTGTCGGTAGCTGTGAAATTCTCCAGGTAGAAATTGTTGTTGTAAATCCGTATGGGATCATTGAACTGGTACCTGGTATTGAGGAAGGAGATGGTGGCCGATCCGTCATTAAAGCCAATGGTGCCATTCAACTTGGGCTGCTTCAGGGTTCCATCCAAAGTTAGGCTCACATCTCCGGTGCCATCCAGTTCACTGACCAGGGTCCCGGCATAGGGACCGAGGGTTTGAAGTTCAAGCTCATTCAGGTGGATATCAAAATCGAGGAGCTTGCCATCCGGGGTGAAATCGCCATCCACCTCGATGGTTCTTCTGTCGTTGAGGTTCGACTGCAGCACCATGTTGATGTTTCTTTCCGAGGCGTCCCAGGCAGCATTCAGAGTGGTGGGTCCCATTAGCTGCTTGTTGAACTTTAAGGTATCCACGGCAAGATCGGAGAATACATACGGACTACCATCCATCTTGCGGTAGATGAGGTTACCTGTAATGCTCCCATCCAGTTCAGCATTTATTCCTGCCAGGCTGGAGAGTTCATTTAGGTTCAGATTTCTGAAGTCGAGGTTGAAATCCTGGTCCCCGTCCGACGCCAGGGTACCATCTGCCACCAGGTATTTCTCATGGCTCTTTACCGACAGGCTATCCACCTGAATCCATTGCTTTTTGAACAAAACAGAAGCCCTGTGTACTTCCCAGTCTTCATTGTTGATGTAAATGGAAGAGGGTTCTACTTCAACCAGGAATCCGCGCTTCTTCATGGAATCGGGCTGGAAAGCCCCGGTAAGATTGATTTCACCACTGTACCTCGATGCGGAATGGTTATCCCATTTCACATCCAGGTGAGCCGTATCGTTGGATGTAAACAGGTCGAACTGTTGGTTTTCCAGAGCGTAATTCTTTCCATAGACCAGGGAGTCTGATTGGAATCTAAAATAAAATTCATCAAAGGCGATCTCTGAAATGATCTCCGCATTGGTCCACTGTCCGGGTCCTACCTCCAGGTTTGGAAAAGAACCGGTGGTGCTGCTGAGCCCGGCAAAGGGATCGTACTCTCCGCGTATATGGCTCCCTTCTCCGATCTGCAGGGTGGGGTAGAAAAAATCGAGGATGGGATTGACCCGTTTCAGATCGATGTGGTAGCTGAAATGGTTAGCAGTGTCGGGAGCTACATCCACTCCCGGGACCATATTTATATACTCATCGGCCAGACTCCGGAACGATTCCGGCAGTGTGGAGAGCCTGTAGTTGCCCCCTATGGAGGCATCAAACAGTTCCGATTGAATCAGTATCAGGGAGGTGTCGGCAGTGTTCCTGGCAGTCAGGTTCATATCGTATAGCTGCACCTGCTCGCCCTTTCGCTCGAACAAGCTGTTTACCAGCCGCACCTCACCATTCAACTGGTCAATTGTACTGCCGGTCATATTGGTCTCTACCAGGAAGGAAGCAAATGAGTTTGGGTCCTCGATACCCAGGTTGAGGAAATGTGGCCGGGCCCTGGCAACATCGGCAGTAAAATTAAATGCGGGAACTTCCTCAGAGAAATCCATTTTTCCTTCGAAATCCATCCTGATGTTGGGGTCACTGATGCTGAATCCACCGTCAAAGGTATTGTTTGTAAATGCTCCGTCCAGAGTGATGTTGCTGTAGGCATAATGGGAGAAATCGATGGTATCGATGGTCCCGTTGAGGTCGGCCCGGATTTCACCCTGGTACAGCTTTCCGTCGACCATGACATCCATATCGAGCTGAGAAAACATCTCTCGCTGAGCGAAGAATTCACCCAGCATAAAGTTACCCGTGGAAAGGTGCCCCTCGAACTGAATCCCCAGGCTGTCGGGTTTAAATGAGAGATCCATTAACATTTTTCCCATATCGGTTACCATGAATCCTGCGGCCACAAAATTGTCGGGGTATCCGGTAAACTGCCCTTTGAAATCGAGGTCCCCCAGGTTGATCCAGGGATAGAGCGAATGATTGGCCCGATCGTTCCCATCCGGAAGGAGATCATGAATGGCGGTTACCGAACTGTTCAGCTCCCTGAAATTGAAGTCCAGGAAAGTATTTCGGAAGTCGGGCAGACCGATCATTACAAAATCAAATGCCAGGGTGCTGTTTTGATTGAAGGTCACAAACAGTTCATCGCCCCTCAGATCGTTGAGTTTTCCGTGGACACTTCCGTCAATGGAGACCTGGTCGATCAGTCCGGGAGTGCCGGAAACAAACCTCGAGAGATCATCCATATTCAGCAGCGTCTGGCTCGATTCAAAGGTCAGATCTACTTCCCGAGAGAAGTGTTTAAATCTGCTCCAGTGTTCAAAATTGAAACCAAGTTTGGGAATGTGCAGTTCCGATTCTCCGGTATTCACCTCCAGGTCGTAAAAGTGCATGTGTCTTTTCCCAATTGAAAAAAACGTGGCCAGGTGGTCAAAGCTGTAGTCCGATTTTTCTACTGCCGACAGTGAGAGGATGTTCATGGTGACCGTATCCCTGTAAAAGATCAGATCTTCCAGGGAGATCTCGAGTCCGCGAAGGTGGAAATCGTTGAAGTCGATGTCGGATTTTGAAGGTCGGGTCACCATTCTGGACAGGGAGAAGCGTCCGTTGGTCATGGTGATCTCTCCAATATGAAACGTCGATTTCCTCTCAGGTGGCACATGAGGTTTCTTTATTCTGTTGATGAGGAATTTAAGATTGACCACATTGCTGCTGTCGATGACCAGATTTAAATATGAATTTTCAAGGGTAATTTTCCTGATCTCAAGGCCCTTTCGTTCTGATCTCAGATTCTTGATCCTAAGCTTGGTAAGCTCTGAGTAAATCAAGGTATCACCATAGAGGTCCTCAATGTAGATGTCCCTGACCTGAACTCTTTTAAAGAAGGAGTAATTTACCGAGGAGAGGGTGATGGTGGCCTGGAGTTCTTCTGATAACTTTTCTGCCAGGAGTTTGCTCACTTTGGTCTGTACCTGCCTGTTTTGTAAAAACAGCAAAGAGAGTGCCGGAATTGCCAGAAGCAACAGCACCACTACCAAACCTATTTTCGCTAACTTTTTAATACTTTTACACTTTCAATATTCTCAACGATACAAAAATATAAAAAGTTGTCATGGCTACCCTAATTCTTGGCATAGAATCCTCCTGCGACGATACATCGGCTGCGGTGATCAGGGATCGCTTCCTCCTTTCCAATGTCATTGCCGGTCAGGATGTGCACAGGAAATATGGTGGGGTGGTGCCGGAACTGGCCTCCAGGGCACATCAGCAGAACATAGTTCCGGTGGTGGACAGCGCCTTGAAAGAGGCGGGGGTTTCACGTAATGAAATTGATGCGGTGGCATTTACCAGGGGGCCGGGCCTCCTCGGTTCTCTCCTGGTTGGAACCTCTTTTACCAAGGGGTTTACAGCAGCCCTGGGAATTCCAATGATTGAGGTGAATCACCTGCAGGCCCACATCATGGTCCACTTTATCCAGTCGGAGATATCTCAGGCCCCTACGCCCCGTTTCCCCTTTTTATGTCTTCTTGTTTCCGGGGGACATACACAGTTGGTGGTGGTCAGGGACCACCATACCATGGAGATCATTGGCCGGACCATCGACGATGCCGCCGGTGAGGCATTTGACAAATGTGCCAAGCTGCTGGGGCTGCCTTATCCGGGCGGACCTCATGTGGACCGGCTGGCGCAGGAGGGTGATCCACTCAGGTTCTCCTTCAACAAACCGCGTCTCGAAGGGTTTGATTACTCCTTCAGCGGATTAAAAACCTCCTTCCTTTATTTCCTTCGGGATCGTCTGAAAGAGGATCCGGAGTTTATTGAACGGAACAGGACGGACCTGGCTGCATCGCTGCAGAAGACCATCATTGATATACTGCTGAACAAGCTCAGAAGGGCTTCGAAGAAGACAGGGATCCGTCAGATTGCTCTGGCCGGTGGAGTATCGGCCAACAGCGGTTTACGAAAAGCGATCGGGGAGGAGTCTCTGAAATATGGCTGGGAGTTGTTTGTTCCGCCCCTTAGTTTTACCACGGACAATGCCGCCATGATCGCCATAAGCGGTTACTACCGGTACCTTGGTGGACTTTTTTCTTCCGATGATATAGCTCCCCTGGCAAGGATGTATTTCTGATTTCCCCGCAATAAATATGTGAATAAAATGAAATTGAATTGCACTCCTGTGCCGCAAAAATTACTATATTAGAGTGCCTTTTTAGTTATGGGATGGATAAATTAGAGTTTCAACCTACTCAGAAAACCCCTTATGTTTTGCTGGATCCTTCCGGTAAAATTAAATTTAGGGGCAGGTCCATTCCTGAGGATGTTTCACTTTTCTACGAGGATATTCTGGACTGGATCATTGCTTTTGCTTCCTCCCCCCCGGCACACACCCAGGTAGATATCGAAATGGAGTATCTGAACAGCGGTACCTCCAAATACATGCTCAGGCTCCTTAAGAAACTAAAGGAGGTGGATAATGATGGTTACGGCCTGAAAATCAACTGGGTGTATGAGGAAGGGGATGACGATATCCTGGAACGTGGTGAGTATTATGCCTCCATCCTCGACCTGAAAATCAGTTTCATCGAGATTGAATAGCGGTCAGAATTTTCTGTTTTTTTGAAGAATTTCTCCCACCTGTTTCCAGTATGCCTGGTGAAAGGTGTATGAGTCTGTATTCTCGATGGCTTCCTGGAAATTGATGGTGCTGTCACAGCTTTGCGGATGCTGTATGGATGGATCGAATAATCCCGGTTTCTCGGGGTGAAACTGTACTCCAAATGCATTGCGATATTCAGTGTGACCAATGGCTTCAATGATCTTTTCATCCATGGAAGTTGCCGCCACCTGCCATCCATTTCCCAGTTTTTCGATGGCCTGGTGGTGTGAACTGAGTACAATGGGTGCTGTTTTACTCCTGTACCCGATCCCGCTGGTCAGGAGATCTCTCTTCTCCAGCCTCACACGGTGAAAATGATAGGAGGTTGGTCCTTCACATCCTCTGTTCAGCTTATCATTGTAGTTGCGGTGCATCTGGTCGGCGGGGAGGGCAAGGACCTCCTCAGCGCTCCATATTCCGTATAATTCCGTGGGAATGTCCTGGATCATGGTTCCACCGGTGGCCACATTCATGCTTTGCATTCCCAGGCAGATTCCGCTTACCAGGTAGTTTCTGTGCTCTTCAAGGTAGGGTTTCCATCCGGCATCCTGACTGCCACCGAGCAGGTGGAAGAGATAGGAGAGTTCCACATAGTGCCTGAAGGGATCGGTGACCGATGTGAGGAGGTGCACCGGCTCATTGTAAACCTCAGGTGGAATATCGGGTCCGCCCATAAAGAGTGCTCCCTGCGATCCTTCGAACAGTTGCCTGAACTGCAGGGTGGCGGGATTGCTGCCATAGATGTTTTCCGGTCCCAGTTCACCTTGAATTCTCCTGAGACTGAAAGGAGCTGCCCGGTGTGATTCAAGGTAAACCTCTGCCTTTGTGTAATCATACACCTCTCCAGGGTGGTATATGCCAAGCAGATGATAACCTTCCAGTGATAACAATCCTTCATCCACAAGGCTCTGTACCACTCCCAGGTTATAGGCAGTGGGATGGAACAACAACAGGGTGTCCTGTCCACTCGACCCTAATGCCTTGCTTATTAGAAAAGTGATAAAGAGAAATCTTCGTACTGTTTTCATGTAGTCTGATGATTCAGGCTAACTGAGCATGGCACTCAGTTGCTCTGTAAATTGATTCAAATTGTCGTGTGTCTCATCGTCCAGGTTCTTATAACTCACATTTCCATTGTTGACCTCCTGCAGGAAACTTGAAGCCAGAATGCCCCTTGAGTATTTGTTGTCCTTCAGGTAGTCCGAGTTCTTGACAGTGATGCCCTCCCGCACTTTTACAATAAATTTTTTGAAATCGATGGTGGAGAAAAGGTCCTCGGTATCCTGGTACTCCTCTATAAACAACATCTGCTTCTTGGCCAGGTCGATTTTGTTGTCGTACTGCTCCTTCCTCAGTTTTTCATGGACTGTTCGTTCTTCAGAGTTTCCGAAATTGAGAATGATATAATCGATGCCCCAGCCGATCAATATGTTGACCATCATGGGTATACTGTCGGCTCCGGAGGCGGGCAGGAAATAGCACTCCTTCTCAAAACCGGTGAGTGCGATCACCGCTTTCAGGAAATAGTAGGAGCCCAGGTCCTTAACAATGACATTGTTGAACGATTTAATGATCTCCTGCTGACTCAGTCTGGCACCCATGGTGGAGTATATGGGCGAGAGGGTATCGGCGGTGGCCGATTTGAGCGAACGGGCACTGTAGACCAGTGTTTCACTTTTCATATCATCTTCGATGGCCCGCTGTACTGCCAGGATCCTGTAGAGCTTATTTACGTCGATCAGGTGGGGTGAGTGTGTGGTGTAGATGATCTGTATTTGCTCCTTGATGTCGTCAAATACCTTCAGTACATCCTCCTGGGCCCTTGCATGCAGGCTCACTCCCGGCTCGTCGATCAGCAGCACCTTATTGTGCTGGCTCTTGTCCATGGCAGTGGCTTTTAGTTCCAGGAAGAAGGAGAGGAACCACCTGACTCCACGGCTTCGCTGTTTGGG
>JAGLPR010000019.1 GCA_023137255.1 Bacteroidales bacterium
CCGAACTGAAGTACCTCATCACGGATCTCTGCAGGTTCACGGGCAGTGAGGATCAGCCCGGTGTAGGGAACTGCCAGCCGGAGTATGGCCACCATTCGGGTAAAGTCTTCGTCACTCACCTCCCATTTGGGATCAAACCACATGTTGGATGCCCGCTGAAGACGAGGGAAGGAGATGGTATGTGGACCTACATTGTAAACAGCCTCCAGGTGGTTCACATGACGGATCAGTCCAAGCACGTCAAAGCGCCAGTCGTACAGACCAAAGAGGGCCCCGATCCCCACATCATCGATGCCCGCCTCCTGGGCACGGTCCAGTGCAGAGATCCTCCAGTCATAATCCTTTTTTACTCCCCCCGTATGATTCAGCGCATAGGCCCCCCGGTGGTAGGTCTCCTGGAACACCTGGAAGGTACCTATCCCGGCATCCAGCACGGTCTTGAATCCCTGGATATCGAGAGGGGCCGCATTGATATTGACACGTCGTATCTCCCCGTTCCCCTTCTTCACCTGGTAAACGGTTCGCACCGATTCGGCAATAAACTCGGGGGTATATTTCGGGTGCTCGCCATAGACCAGGATCAAGCGCTTCTGCCCCATCTCCTCCAGCATCTCCACCTCCTTGATCAACTCAGGATGGGTCAGCGTGGTACGTTTCTGCGCCTTGTTGGCAGCACGAAAACCGCAGTACTCACAGTTATTGATACAGAGGTTCCCCACATAGAGAGGGGCAAACAGCACAATCCGCTTACCATACACCTGCTCCTTCAGTTTCCGGGCACCCGCCTTGATCTCCTCCACCAGCTCCGGGTCGGTGGTTTTGACCAGCACGGCAGTCTCCTGCATGCTCAGCCTTTGCTTATTTAATGATTTGGCAATGATTTCCCTTACCAACTCCCTGGTGGGTTGTGCCACCTCCAGGATCTCCTGGATCTCCTTCTCTGAAATGAAAGGGACCATTGGTTTGTCTTCAATGGCATAAACCTGCGGGTCGTAGATCATTTGTATTCGATTTACGAACCTTTGGAAGCAATATGAAAAGTTGTTCAGCCTTAGCTCTTTACCTTCAGACCTTCCTCCGGATCAGATGATTATTGGTTCCTCGAAGCCGGAATCGCCAGCATCTCAGAGTGCACAAATGTAGATATTGTTATTTGAATAACAAAATGAATCCGGCCAAATATTGCTACTTTTATCCACCACATGAGAAAAACCTTCACATGCATCACACTGGCACTGCTCCTGATCCATTCAGGCGCCCTGCAGGCCCAGGAGCCCAGGCTCACTTATGAACTCCGGCCCGGTGAAAGCTATGTGCTGGAAATTGACTTACAGCAAAGCACCCATTCTGAATCGATAGACAGTGAAGAGATCTCATTCTACAGCATGACCAGCATGGTATTCAGGATCGATTCGACCGATGCCCACAATAATTATCACATGAGCGTTCAATACAACGATCTGCTGATCTCCATGCTGGCACCCCAGCTTGATATCGATATCAGTTCCAGTTCAGGAAAAAATCTTATGCTCACCGCTTTGGTGGACCTGCTTGAAAAGGAGACATTTTATCTGATGATGTCACCTGCAGGGGAGTTGAAGAACCTGGAAGGTCTGGACGCCCTGTTCAACACCCTGGAGTCACAACCTGCCGCCGACACCATGGAGCAAGGGGTGATCCTGAATACATTGAAAGAGGCATACGGTCCCCATGCATTCAGCAGTCTCTTCAACCTTTTTGTCTGGATCTACCCGGTGATCTCGCCCATGAGCAACTGGACCAACGACCTCACCTACTACTTCAATACCAAACCGGTGAAGGTGGTGAACCGTTACTATCTATCAAAAACCACCGATGATATGCTGGTGATCCAGGGACTGGGCATGCTGAACGCTACGAAAGAGTTCCATGAAACCACCGACATGGGAGAGGTGAAATCTACTGTTTCGGGCAGTCAGACCTACGATTTCCAGGTGGATCGGGAATCGGGATGGCTGAAACGCTGTGTATCCAGGCAAAGGGTGATGATAGAGACCACGATTCTGAAAAGTAACTACTTCCCGCCCGGACTGAAGATCCCTTCCTATACCGAAACTTCGTTCGAGGTGAAAGGGAGAAGAATGCAGTAACAAAGTCAAAACAGTACTTATGAAATCGAAAAAAACAACAACTCTGATATTCCTGGCAGTTACCCTGGTCCTTACAGTGTGGAGCGCCGATCTTAAGGCACAGCCCTATGAACACTCAGGAGGAATCCGCGCCGGATACTCCAGCGGTATCTCCTATAAAGGTTTCAGGAGGCACAAAATGGCCGCCATCGAGGCAGATATCCTCTACAACCGGCATGGTTTCAACCTTTCGGCACTCTATGAGCACCACATGGAACCATTCAGGAATAAAAAAGTACTTATATACCTGGGCGGGGGTGCTTTTGGAGGAGACTGGGACGAGGAGTTCTCCATGGGTGTGGTAGCAGCAGCAGGTATTGAGTATAATACTAGAGATCTGCCCCTCAACTTTGGTCTTGACTGGAGGCCCATGCTCAATGTTTACCGCATTTTCGCCCCCGATTTGCTCGACTTCGGTATCTCTGTCCGGTATCGCTTCGGCAGGTAGTTCTTTACTTTCTCCATAAAGTACCATATATTTATGGTAATTGGTAAACCATAGTTTAATCTTCTTTTTTTATGATACCAGCTTTAAAGGAAGTCAAGGCGGCCGAAAAAAGGATCGGTCCCTATGCACACAATACACCGGTAATAACCAGTTCTACCATCGACCGGATGCTGAATGCAACGGTCTATTTCAAATGTGAGAACTTCCAGCGGGGAGGGTCCTTTAAAATCAGGGGGGCCATCAATGCTATTTTGCAGCTGTCGGAGGATGAACGTGCCCGTGGGGTGATCACCCACTCGTCCGGAAACTTTGCAGGGGCACTGGCACTGGCTGCCAATGCCCTGAACACAAAAGCATATATAGTGATGCCTTCCAACGCACCTTCCGTAAAGAAAGAGGCTGTGACAGGGTATGGAGCCCAGGTCATCGAGTGCGGACCTACCCTGGAGAGCAGGGAATCGACCACAAAGATTCACCAGAAGAAGAGAGGGGCCACCTTTATCCACCCCTCCAATGATATGAATGTAATTCTGGGACACTCCTCTGCAGTGATGGAACTGGCAAAGGAGGTCACGCAACTGGATGTGGTGATTGCCCCGGTAGGCGGAGGCGGACTCCTGGCAGGGACGGCACTTGCTTTAAACCACCTGCACTATTACATCGAAACCATTGGAGCTGAACCATTCGGAGCTGACGATGCCTACCTCTCCCTGAAAACAGGCAAGATCCAGCCCAGCATCAATCCCAAAACCATTGCAGACGGATTGAAAACCCAGCTGGGTGATCAAAATTTTCCCATCATTCAGAAACTGGTCAGCAAAATCATCCGGGTCGAAGAAAAGGAGATTATCGAGGCCATGAAATTCATCTGGGAAAGAATGAAGATTGTGATCGAACCCTCCAGTGCAGTGGCGGTGGCAGCCATTTTCCGGAACAGCAATGAATTTAAAAAACGAAAGGTCGGGGTAATCCTGTCGGGAGGAAATGTGGATGTCTCAAACCTCCCATTCTGACAAGGTTTGAAAATTCTTAAAAAATATGGGAAGAGCACGCTGATATGGATGCCACTTATCACATGAAGCTGTATATATGTTATAGAACATTCATACAGACCTGTGTTGAAAATGAAATCCCATATATTTGTAACAATAGCATTTGGAGAAGGCATATCCCTTTTCTACTTACTAACTAAAACTATTACTATCCGGGCAGGTGATTCTATATCACCTGCTTTTTTTATATGCTAAGCTGAATAATGAAACCCCCTACAAACATTGCGTTGATCAAAGGGATCAGAAACCACGAGTCACCTGTTCTGGAATACGTGTATGACACCTACTACCCTATTATCGAAGGCTACATTATACACAACCAGGGTTCCCGTGAACAGGCCCGGGATGTTTTCCAGGAGGCAATGATTGTCCTTTACAATAGGATCAAATTGGACAAGCTGGAGCTCACCTGCAAATTCGGAACCTACCTCTATGCCATCTGTAAGAACATGTGGATCCAGGAACGTAAAAAGTATATGCTGCGTGCCGAAAAATTAAAGCAGCAGCCCCTGGTTGTAAATGACCCCGGACCTGCCGATGATCCCTTGCTTCAGAACCACCTGACCGTTTTGTTCAATAAACATTTCGGTGATCTTAGTGAAGATTGTCAGAAGATTCTCTCCATGTATTTTAATAATTTCAGTGTGGAGGATATCAGAACTGCCATGAATTACAAAGATCTTCACCATACTGCAGACAGGAAATACAGATGCAAGAAAAGCCTGATTAAGAGGATTGTGAATGACCCCCTGTTTAAAAGACTGAAAAATGAACTACGTTGATCTTATTATCAGATACCTGTCGGATGAACTCAGCCACGACGAAGCCTCCTCCTTCAAAGAGGAGTTGGCTCACAATGGCGAGTTAAAGAAGGAGTTTGAAACGGTGTCGGCAGCGTATGACCTGATCCGGGACCAACTGCAGAAACGGGACGAGAAGGCTTTCAGGCAAAAACTCCTGAAGGCGATGAACCGCGAGGATCCGGCATCCGTTTCAACCTGGCACCGTATTCGACCCTGGTGGTATATCCCTCTGGCACTGGCAAGCGCCGTGGCCATTCTGCTGGTGGTTTTTTTGAATCAGACAGGAAGTGAGAAAATTCTGACCAGATACTACTCGCCGGACCAGGATCCGGTGCTGCTGGCATACCAGCAGGATACACGGGGAGAGCAGGAACCGGGAATCCTCTACTTTCGCCTTGGCAGGTACAGTGAGGCCATGGAGCTACTGGAGTCGCGGATGTGGGAAGGGCAGGATAATAAGTTGTTGCTGCTTTACTACCTGCTTTCAGCCATGGAACTGGACAGAGAAAATGAGGTGATTGACCGGGTAATGGCCGCGAATCCGGCAAATGCCTACCTGCCCGACCAGGCAATCACCTGGTACACCACCCTTGCACTAATAAAATCGGACCGGCGCAAAGAGGCATCAAATATGCTGTTGCCGCTGTCTGAAGAGCCCGGACCCTACCGGTCCGATGCTGAAAAGCTGCTTAAGGTATTGTTAAAATAATTCTTAATTTAGGGCCTTAAGCAATATGGTCTATGTCCTCTTTCCCTTTCTATAAGCAACTTGATGCCATGGACTGTGGCCCCACCTGCCTGAGAATGGTGGCCCGGCATTACGGTAAGCATTTTACCCTCCAGACACTCAGGGAGAAATCACACCTGAGCCGGGAAGGCGTTTCCATGCTCGGTATCGCCCGGGCCGCTGAGGACATTGGGATGCAAACCATGGGTGTCTCACTCACCTGGGAGCGCCTGCAAAAGGAGGCTCCGCTGCCGGTGATTGTTCACTGGGCACAGAACCACTTTGTGGTGGTTCATAAAATCCGGAAGGACCGGGTATACCTGGCCGACCCGGCATTTGGCCTTGCTGTTTACAACAAAAAAGAGTTCCTGAAGGGATGGATAAGCACCCGCAAGGAGGGAGAGGCCAAAGGGTCTGCCCTGCTGCTTCAGCCTACCCCGGACTTCCTGAACCAGGAGGATGAACCTGTCAACAAAACCGGGTTCAGCTACCTGTTGCGTTACCTGGCCCCTTATAAGCGCTTTGTCTACCACCTGCTTCTCGGACTGGTTCTCGGAAGCATCATTCAGTTCCTCCTTCCTTTCCTGTTCCAGTCAATAGTCGATTTTGGAATCACCAACCAGGACCTGCCCTTTATCTACCTGGTGCTGCTATTCCAGTTTGTACTGATCATCTCCCAGATGGGAATCGACTTTATCCGGCGGTGGATCCTGCTCCACCTCAGTACCCGGATCAATATTTCGCTGATCTCAGATTTCCTGGTGAAGCTGATGAAACTGCCCGTGGGCTTTTTTGACACCAAGATGACCGGCGATATCCTTCAGCGGATCAGCGACCACCGAAGGATCGAAACCTTTATGACCACCTCTTCGCTCACCATCCTTTTCTCCATGTTCAACCTGGTGGTATTTGCGGTTATCCTGGCCATCTACAGCATCAATATCCTATTTATCTTCCTGGGAGGTGCCTTCCTCTATTTCCTGTGGATCTTCATCTTTATGAAACGCAGGCGATCGCTTGATCAGAAATACTTTTCAAAGATGGCCGAGAACCAGAGTAAATTGATCCAGCTCATTCACGGCATCAGGGAGATCAAGCTCAACAATGCCGAAAGGCTCACCCAGTGGGAGTGGAAAGAGATCCAGACGGGCCTCTTCAGGGTCAATATGAAATCCCTCTCTCTTAACCAGTACCAGGAAGCCGGAGGGGTATTTATCAACGAAACCAAAAACATCCTGATCAATGTCACCGCAGCCATTGCTGTACTACATGGCGATCTGACACTGGGAACCCTGCTGGCGGTCAGCTACATACTGGGTCAGCTCAACGGGCCCATCGAGCAGATGATCACCTTCTTCCACCGGGCCCAGGACGCCAAAATCAGCCTGGAAAGACTGGGTGAGATCCACGACTCAGAAGATGAGTATCAGCGGGAGACCGGGGTGACTGTGTTGCCCACCATCGAAAAAATCACTGTAAGCAACCTGGATTTCACCTACCCGGGAGCGATCCAGCGGAATGTCCTGGAAAATATCAGCCTTACCCTGAAGAAAGATACTGTAACCGCCCTGGTTGGGGTCAGCGGCAGCGGGAAAACCACCTTGCTGAAGTTGCTGCTCGGATTCTATCCCCCCAACAAAGGGGATGTCACCGCCGGAGACATGAACATACAGATGATGTCCCCCGATCTGTGGAGAAAACAGTGTGGAGTGGTGATGCAGGACGGGTATATCTTTTCCGACACCATAGCCCGCAACATAGCACTTGGGGAGCAGGATATCAAGGCGGAGCAACTGCTATACTCTGCACGTATGGCGTGCATGGACGATTTCATCGACCAGCTGCCCCTGGGTTACAACACCCGCATCGGGCAGGAGGGCCTCACCCTCAGTGGTGGAGAGGAGCAGCGGATCCTGATTGCCAGGGCCATATACAAGAATCCCGCTTTCCTTTTCCTGGATGAGGGCACCAGTGCCCTGGATGCCAACAATGAGAGGCGCATCATGGATAACCTGGAACTGGTCTTCCGGGGAAAAACGGTGCTGATCGTGGCACACCGGCTGAGTACGGTGAAGAATGCGGACCAGATCATCGTGCTGGACAAGGGCCACATTGTGGAGGAGGGTAAACACAATGTCCTGATTGCCAAAAAAGGACACTATTTCAATCTGGTCCGCAACCAACTGGAACTGGGCAACTAAGAGGAGCATTACCATGGATAATGATTGGAAAAAGCGACTGGGAATGGTCTATTCCACCAATCCCGAATATCAGTTTGATTCGGATGAGGAGCAGCAGGAAACAGCCCCTCCAAATCAGCAGCAGCTCTATGTAAGCCTGGATAAAAAAAACCGGAAAGGGAAGAAAGTAACACTGGTGGAGGGTTTTGCAGGGACCACTGAGGAGCTGAAGAGCCTGGCCAAAGAGCTGAAAAGCAAATGTGGTGTGGGAGGTTCAGTGGGCGATGGTGTCATCCTGATCCAGGGTGATTTCAGGGACCGCATCCTCTCCCTGTTGCAGGAGAAAGGTTATAAAGTAAAACGATCAGGTGGATAAGAGAGTAATCATCAGGAGAATTGCCGGGTGGGTGACAGGACTGTTGATTGGCAGTTTGTTCGGACCTGTTGCAGAGGCACAGATTGTATCTGACACTGTGTCTGTGGAAATAGAGCCTTTAGAGTTGGACACCTCCTACTTCAGGCCGGGAGAAGATGACTGGAACCTGGTCGAATCGGTACTGAAGGGTAACCAGCAGGCTGTCCTGTTGCTGCTTAACCGGGGTGCCGACCCGGATGCCAGGGCCGAAGGAGGAATGACGGCACTGATGTTTGCAGCTGAAAGTGGCGATACCCTCCTGGTAAAACTTCTGGTACTGAACGGGGCCGATCTGGAGACCTCTTATGTGGAGGGTACCACTCCCCTGCTGGTGGCAGTTTTGAACGGACAGTTCCATGTGGCCCACTATCTGCTAAAAAAAGGAGCCAATCCCGACCACCGCGATGATTATAAGGGAAGCGCCCTGATCTACGCCGCAGCTGTCAATGATTTTGAAATTGCCGACTTGTTGCTATTCTACGGGGCTTCCGATACTATCCGGGACAAGGATGGAAATACAGCCCTGATGACCGCTGTCTATTTCGGACACCTCGAAACCGCTGATGTGCTTCTTCAGAACGGACTACCTCCCAATGGTCGTGACAAACATCAAAACACGCCGCTTATGGTAGCCGCACAGCAGGGAAACCTCAAGATGACTGCTCTGCTGCTGGAACGGAACGCAGAGCTGGAGAGTCAGAACCGCAGTCACTACACCCCCCTGGCCCATGCCATCCGTTACGGGCAGGATACCCTGGCCAGGATGCTGGTGGACAGCGGGGCCAATGTACACCACTCCATCAAACCCAACAGTAACTTGTATGATCTGGCTCATTTGCAAGATCAGAAAACAATAGTGCGAATGCTGAAGGAGCACGGGGCATCTGCCTCACCCAGGCCCGACTTCTCGGAATATCACTTAGGCTGGGGCAACTCTTTCAGGAACAATGAACATATGATGCAGGTCCGGGCTTCGCTGGTGGACCGGAAGTTTGGATTTTTCGTTGAAACCGGCGTGGATTTTCGCCTCATATACAGAAAAGTACAGGTGGAGATTGACGACCCTTTGATTCATCAGTACAGGGAATCGAGGTGGGTCTGGGCCCACGGGGCCGGGAAGGATTTCAGATTCGCTCGCGATAAGAAGGGAATAGAATACGGTGCTTACGGAGGTGTCTATGGAATGCTCTCCATGCCCCGTTACAGAGGATTAGCCGACCACCCCAAAGCAAATTATTCACTGGCGCTGTCGGGTGGTCTCTACCTCAAAGGGACCTGGGCGGGAATGAAGGCAGGGGCTGAACGCTATACCTATGGTACACTACTGGAAGATCCCTGGAAGATCAACATTACCCTGTTTATGAGTATTATTCACCAGAAAACAAAAAATGTATATAAAGAGATACATTATTAAGCTGGTGCGTTCCCGCATCACCGCCATTCTGGCCGCAGTATCGCTGCTGATGGTCTCCGGGAACTTCATGTCTTGTGAACCGGAAGACTGGATGCTGGTAGTGGATTGTGCAGATTGTTACGGCTATTTGCCCGACAGCGCGGACCTGATCATATACCTTACCATCGATGCTGAGAACGATTCGGTACCCCTTACTTTTTATCGGGGCAACTACGAGGATGGCATTATCGACTGGCAGGATACAGCCACCACCGAGGAGTTTTACCTCTATTCGGAAGTGGACAGAGAATATTCAGTAAGTGCCACTTATAAATCCGGAAATCAAACCATCATAGCATTCGATGGAGATAAGATGTTCCTCTACGATGCAGGTGAGGAGTGCGGATCGCCCTGTCACATTATAAAAGGCGGAATTCTCGATCTGCGCCTGCTGAAGTGAACGTGGAAAAAAAGATTTGATTCCACGCTACTTTAACTTTAATTTCACGGGTATGGGAAAGCGATCTGTGTGTACTGCTCTGCTTCTTTGCCTGCTTTCGGCAGGTACGCTGTTTGCTCAGCCCAACAGCCATGGCGTTCCCATCGTAACCAACTACCCTCACGACATCACCGGAGGTAGCGAGCAGAACTGGTGCATTACTCAGGACTCCCGGGGGGTAATCTATGTGGGGAACAACGATAAAGGCATTCTGGAATATGACGGTGTGGATTGGCGCAGAATCGCGGTCCCCAACGACCCTGCCATCCGCTCCATGGTCAACGGCAACGACGGCTTGGTCTATGTGGGTGCCGTTTCTGAATTCGGATATCTGGCTCCCGATCTACTTGGAAACATGCAATATCGGTCCCTTTCAGACAGCCTGGATAAGGAGCAATACCCCTTCTCAGCAGTCTGGAGGACCTACAGCCACGAGGGGAAAATCTACTTCTGTTCGTTCAACTACATTTTTATATATGATACTACTGAGGAGCATCTCTCTGTTATGGAGACGGGAGAGTATTCATTCTACTCCTTCCTCGTAAATGGCACCCTGTATGTATCCGACTATGGAGAGGGAATGATGAGGTTCAGGGATGATCAGTTGGTCACTGTGCCGGGAGGAGCTTTTTTTAGTGAGATGACCATCACCGGGATGGTCCCATTTGATGAAAACAGGATCCTGGTGGGAACATACTTCAATGGTCTCTTTCTCTATAACTTCAGTACAGGCATGGTGGACAGGGCATTTGCCGACGGAGAGGTAAATGAGTATCTGATAGAGAGCAACATCACCTACATCCGCTCTTTCAGAGAGGCTTTTGTGGTCTCCACCATGCTGGGTGGGGTGATGATTCTGGAAAGGAACGGGCAAGCCAGTGAGATCATCACTGAAAACGAAGGCCTCATTGACCATCAGGTACCCTTTGTCTATTTCAATGAAAGAATCAAAGGTTCAAGCCCGTTGTGGATTGCCAATTTCATGGGTGTCAGTAAGCTGGAACCTGAAAATCCCTTCAGGGTATTTACCGAGGCATCAGGTTATGAAGACTTTATCACCGATATCACAGTATTCAACGGCCGCCTGTTTATCTCTACCTTCGGGGGACTCTATTACAAAACCTCCTCCTCCACAGGAACACAGTTTACCCGGGTACCGGTGACCCGGGGTGAGTTTATTCGTCACCTGCTTCTTTTCAAACCCTACCGGGGAAGAGAGTTCCTGCTGGCCTCATCCGATGAAGAGGTCTATGTGATCGACAAACAGATGAACTCCCGACTCCTGGGGGACCTTGTGGTGAATCGGCCCGACGATCCCAGTGATTGCGCAGAGTATGCCGGCCGGTTCCTGCTCCAGGATCCCAAAAGAGATGACAGGCTCTTCGTAGGAAGGAGCCAGGTGGTGGGACTGCAATATTCCCGCGGACAATGGGAAGAGTTTATGCGCGTGAAGGGTCTTCCTGAAGATGAGATGATGCTGAAGAAATGCATAGACAAATACGATTTTTTCTGGGGCAGTACAGAATTTATGGTTTCCAGGGTAGATATAAAAGACTCCAATCAGCCCACACCCAAATTCTTCGATACAGAGAACGGATTGCCCTCCGACGATAAAAACCATGTGTTCCTGGACCCGGAAACAGAAGAGGTTCTTTTTGGCACCAGGAATGGTTTTTACAGGTACGACTATTTCAGGGATACCATAGTCCGGGATACCTTCTACAACCACATTCTTCCTCCGGGCAGGAATCTGATCATGGCCTTTCACCAGGATCGTGACGGCGACTACTGGTTCTCCTTTGAAAATGCACAAAGCGAATGGACCGAACTGCTGGCACGCAGGAAGAATGATCAACTTGAGGTCATCGAGGAGAAATCGTTCCAGAGGCTGGCCAATGCCTCTGTGGATGTATTCTACAGCGATCCCGGGAATAAGGTGTGGTTCGGGAAATCCAACAAGCTTTATCATTTTAGTAAAGATTTTTCCCGGAAAGACTCTATGTCCTTCCGGGCTTTGATCAGGAGTGTGACCATAGGCACTGACTCACTTATATATAATGGTTCCTCTTTCATGGAGGATCACGATCGGGCCATCCGGCCCCAGATCAGTTACAAACTCAACAACATGCGGTTCACCTGGGCCGCCCCGTTTTTTGAACAGGAGGAAGAGGTTGAATTCAGTTACCGGTTGTCAGGTTTTAAAGAGGACTGGTCCGCATGGAGCAAAGTCCCTTTCAAAGAGTTTACCAACCTGCCTTACGGCTCCTATTCCCTGGTTATAAAGGCCAGGAACGTCTATGGCACCGAGAGCATTCCCGCCTTGTGGTCGTTTACCATACTGAGACCCTGGTATGCCCGTTTCTATGCTTTTGTGATCTATTTGATTGTAGCGGGACTCCTCGTCTTTGTGATCATCAAGCTTTACACACGAAGGCTGAAACAGGAGAACCTCAGGCTGGAGGCGGTGATCCAGGAACGAACTGCAGAGATCAGAAAGCAGAAGGAGGAACTTACCGACAGCATCGAATATGCCAGCCGGATCCAGCATGCTCTGCTGCCCTCACAGCTTATGCTCGACCAGCATCGGATCGAGCACTTCATCCTGTTCAAACCCAGGGATATAGTAAGTGGCGATTTCTACTGGATCGGAACGAGGAATGAAAAGCTGGTGGTGGTAGCAGCCGACTGTACGGGGCATGGGGTGCCGGGAGCTTTTATGAGCATGCTTGGTATGACCTTCCTGGACGAGATTGTAATCAAATCTGAAATCACCAGCACCCATCAGATCCTGGAAGAGTTGCGGGAGCATGTGATCACCGCCCTGAAGCAGACAGGCAAGGGTTTTGATGAGTCCAAGGATGGCATGGACCTGGCCCTGGTCACCATAGATCTTAAGAACCAGGAATTCCAGTTTTCGGGAGCATACAATCCCATGTACCTGGTAAGGAAACTGAAAAGAAGCGAGCTTACCAGGCTGAACAAAGAGCTGGAACTCAATGTGCCCAGGGGATCCATATACAACAAAAGTCACCTGTTGCAACAGATCCGGGCCGACCAGATGCCCATCGGGATCTCTGAAAAGAAGCTCCCCTTCCATTCCTCCCAGTATAAAAATGAAGGGTACAACATCTACATGTTTACGGATGGTTTCCTGGACCAGTTCGGTGGACCAAAGGGTAAAAAATTTATGTCGAAAAACTTTAAGAAACTAATCCTCGAATTGCAATCAGTTCCCCTCAGGGAGCAGGGAGCAGCCATGGAGAAAGTGCTGACCGACTGGATGGGTAACATCAGCCAGATCGACGATATCCTGGTAATGGGGCTAAGAATTATTGAAAATTGAAAGAATCTACACTCACCCGAGAGAAGCTGCTTGAACAGCGCAGGGAACTGATGGCAAGTCTGAAATATGCCAGTTTTATTCAAAGGGCCGTGCTTCCCGACCAGAAATACATGGAAAACACCCTGAAAAAATTCTTTGTATTTCACAAGCCCCGCGATATTGTGAGCGGCGATTTCTATTACTGTGTGCGTAAGGAGGAGTTTATTGTGGTGGCGGCAGGCGATTGCACAGGGCATGGTGTTCCTGGTGCATT
>JAGLPR010000190.1 GCA_023137255.1 Bacteroidales bacterium
TTCAGGTTCTCAATCTTCTGTTTCAGGATTCTGGTGGAGGGCTGCTGGAAAAAGGAGTATTCCAGTCCGGTAATGGTCAGGAAGTTGATGGCTGCTTTATACCCTTCAGCCCGCCGGTTTGCTTTGATAATGTCCTCCAGGTCGATACGGTTGGGCAGGAGTGAGCTGAAGTCTTCGAACATCTCAAAATCGGGAAGGATCTTGAAGATCTCCTCAGCCAATTCGGCCGAACTATAGAACACTTTCCCCGAGTTGAGCTCCTTGCGGGCCGAATTCACGGCGTTTTCAATGGACATTCCCTCGAAAACAAATTCAAGTGCCAGAAGCTGTTCACTGTGGTCCTCCTGCAACACTGCGATCTCCCTTTTCAGCTGATCAATATCGGTTCTGAATATCTCCTCCTTGATCTCTGCAGCCCTCTGTTCCTTGCCGGTGGGGTACATTCCGGTCATCTGGAGAACATGTTTCAGCTGCTCTTGTGTCGACAACAACTCTTCTCTCTTTTCCGCAGTCTGTTCCCTGATCTCGTCGAGCCTTTTGCTTACGCTGTTTTTCTCCTCCAGGGCGTCCAGGATGTCCTTTTTCTCTTCCTGTTTGGTCTTTTTCTGAACAAGTGTCTCTTTTATCTTTTCCAACATCTCCTCTTCCTGCTCCATCTCCTTCTTCCACTGGGCCCTCTTATCGCGGATCGAAAATTTACGGATGTTCCTTTTCAGTTCATTCATCCTCTGTCGCACCGTCTCCACCTTCTCAGTGGTCCAGTCCACTTCCTCATTGGCCTTGTTCAGGTTCTTCGATGCGGTGGCTATGTCCCTGTTCAAATGTTCCAGGTTCTCCAGAACCTTGAGTTCACGCTTCCTGATCTGGTCAGATCGCTCGTTAAAAATCTCCTGCAATTCATCGCCCATCTCCATATGTGAGTCTATGTCATCCTCCCATACTCTGGCGAGGGAAATGAATTCAACAGTATTGATCAGTTTCCGGACTTCAGGATTCAATTTTCGTTTGTTGATGCGGTTCTCCAAATCAGCAAATTTGAAAGTAAACTTGCAGGTGATTTGGGGAAGGGAGAGGTCACTTCGGAGCATGTCCTCGATGAGCCTTCCATCATGAAATGCCTTAAGCGCCTCAAGAACAGATGTTTTGCCTGACTCATTCTGACCGATCAGGCTGGTGATGTTGTCGTGGGCCAGCTGGTGCCATCCGGTGTCTATAATGGAACGGAAATTCTGAATTTTGAAAGCAACTAATTGCATGTTATAGGCATTTAAATAAATTGTATTCCGAATACCAGGATGTCATCCACCTGGAACGTATCGCCTTTCCAGGAGGTAATCACCCGATCCAGCTCCTTCTTTTGTTCCTCCATGGACCGGTCTGATATCCCGATAATCATTTCTCTAAACGGACCATATTTAAATTTCTTGTTCTCAGGTCCGCCAAACTGGTCAGGAAAGCCATCGGAAAATAGGTATACGATATCTCCCGGCTTTAGTTGCAAGGTGTGATTGGTAAATGAGCTCTCTTCGATGGCATCGACTCCCACCGGCATTTTATCGGCCTTGATCTCGGTGAGTACCTTGTTCCGGACATGGAACAGGGGGTTGTTGGCACCCGAGTACTGCAGCTCCTTTGTTTTGGGATGAAACACGCAGAGGGACATATCCATGGCATCCTTATTTTCAAGCTCATATCCCCGCTGATGCAGTGCTTTCATGACCCTCTCACGGAGCAGGTTGAGAATCCGGCTCGACCGGATGGGTCCCCTGATGCTCAGGATCTCATTGAGGAAGGAGATCCCCATGATGCTCATCAATGCACCAGGAACACCATGCCCTG
>JAGLPR010000191.1 GCA_023137255.1 Bacteroidales bacterium
ATCTGGTTTATTGCCGAAGAGCCCGACGATAACAGAAAGATTCCCGATACGGTATAAAGGGCATGAAGATCGAGAGAGGGTTGTGCCATGAAATATCCCAGGAACCCTGTGAGGGCCACAGGGAGGGAGATGGTAAATTTCCCCAGCTTCAGGTACTTATTCATTCAGTTTTTTCAGGTACTCGATGATCAACTCAACCTCCTGCTCGGTAACCATTCCTTCGTAGGAGAGCATCAATCCCTTGTTGAAGCCCTGGACCACATCGGCATTGGGATCAAAAACAGAGCGTAAGACATATTCGGCATCCATGGTGATCTCCCTTTCTTCCCTGTCGGTGACCACGGTGCGGGTACCTCCCCATCCTCCCAGGTAGGAGGGCCCAACCAGTTTGCTTCCATCCACCGAGTGACAGGCGTTGCAGCCGTTCCGCCGCAAAACTTCCCATCCCTGGTCGGCCAGAGACGTTTCGCTGTCCACCACCGCAACCACTGCCGAAGTATCGGCGATCCACGCATCAAACTCCTCCTTGGGCATCACCTTCACCCCGGTAAACATGTAGGAGTGCTCCAGGCCGCAATACTCTGTACAGAACAGGTCAAATTCACCTTCCGTACCGGGGATAAACCACATCACCTTCTCCTGTCCGGGAACCATATCCTCTTTTACCCTGAATGCAGGGATATAGAGACTGTGCAGCACATCGAGGGCCACCAGGTCGAGGATCACAGGCTCATTGATGGGTACATAGAGGGTGTCGGTGATCTTACCGTTTTCATATTCGAACCTGAAGTTCCACATGCGGGCAATGGCTTTCACATGCATCGCCTCATCCGGCGGATTTTTCATGGGTCTCCACCCCATCCATCCGAAGTAGAACATCACCAGTACCAGTACCAGGGGGATGCCGGTCCATAGGGCCTCCAGCTTGTTACTTCCTTCATTTTGAATGGCTTTCGGGTGCTTATCCTTTCTGTATTTGCGAATAAATACAAGCATTACAACGGTGAGACCAATAAGAAAAAATATGGAAACCGCCAGCATGATCATGAAAGCCAGGTCGACACCGGCGACAAAATTGGAAGCTTGTTGTGGATCTGCAGTATACATGGGTTAAGTAGTTTATCTAAATCCGTAATCCAGGAAAGTAAGTACAATCACCACGGCCACCAGCAGGATGATCAGAGTGGCCATGATCTTATAGATGTTCTGGTCAAACTTCAGATGCATAAATATGGCCAGCACAAAGGCCGATTTTGTAGAGGCCAGCAACAGGGCAACCACTGTGGCCCACCTGGTCAGTTCTATCTGGGTGACCGCCACCGAAGTACCGGTCAGAACCAGCAGCAGTAGCAGGATCAATCCGTAGGTGCGGTAAGGTACGATATGATGATTGGTATTATCTGACATTTGCATATGTTTTATGTGATCAGGTAAAAGAGCGGGAACAGGAAGATCCAGATAAGGTCCACCAGGTGCCAGTAGAGACCCCCGTTCTCCAGCAACTGGAAATTATCAAAAGTGAGTTTTTCCTTTTGTACGCGGACAAACACCACAGTCAAGAGCACCATCCCCACAATGATGTGAAAGGCGTGCAGTCCCGTCATAAAGAAATAGAGTCCGAAAAAGAGCGTGTCGCCCCTGCCAAGTTCCTCAAGCAGCGGTGATCCGGGCCAGATTCCATGCCCGATCTTGGCACTCCATTCAAAATACTTGTTCACCAGGAATACCAGGGCCAGGACCAGGGTGATCGCGATCAGGAGCAGGGTGGTTCTCTTATCCTTTTTCTGAATGGCTGTGGTAGACATGGCAATGGTCATGCTACTGATCAGCAGGATCACTGTATTGATGGTTCCCACGACGACATCCAGTTGCTCGGCAGCCAGGTGAAAAGCCTGGGGGTGGCCGTGCCGGTACACAGCATAAGTAACGAAGAGTCCCCCGAACAACAGCAGCTCAGTAAATATAAAGAGCCACATGCCCAACTTGGAGGCTTCGTCGTCTCTGTGTTCGTTATGATGTGCAATGGTTTCTGACATATAGATCGGGTTTAATCGTATTTATAGGTCGCTTTATCAATGACCGGGATCTCATCAAAATTCTCAAGGGGGGGAGGTGTGGGAATCTGCCACTCCAGATTGGTACCACCCCAGGGATTCATTTCTGTGGTTTTTTCACCGTGACGGGCCGACTTGATCAGGTTGATCAGGATGATCAGAAATCCTGCAATCATCACCAATGCGCCCATGGTTGAGATGATGTTGGGCCCGTGAAACTCATCCAGATAGTCGAAGTACCTGCGCGGCATTCCCATGATGCCCAGGTAGAACATGGGTCCGTACAGGGTGACAAACCCTATAGAGAAGGTGATCCAGCCGGTTTTGGCCCAGCTCTTATCAAACATCCGCCCGAAAATTTTGGGGAACCAGTAATGCATGGCCCCGAAGAAAGCAAAGCCCACCCCACCAAAAACAATGAAGTGAAAATGAGCCACCACAAACGCGGTATCGTGTAGATGCACATCCACGGCCAACGAACCAAGCACAAGCCCGGTGAGCCCCCCGATCATAAAAATGAATATGAATGATGCGGCCCACAGGAAAGGGATCTCTGTGCTGATCGATCCCTGGTGCATGGTAGAGATCCAGTTAAATACCTTGATGGCACTGGGAATGGCCACGATAAATGTGAGTAGCGAGAAGGCCCAGAGAGCGGCACCGCTCATCCCGGAGGTGTACATGTGATGTCCCCACACAAAATAGCCCACAAAAGCGATGGCCAGGGTGGAGATTACAATGGCCTTGTAACCGAAAATGGTCTTTTTGGAAAAGGTGGGAATGATCTCCGAAATGGCCCCCATGGCAGGAAGGATCATGATGTAAACTGCAGGGTGGGAGTAGATCCAGAACAGGTGCTGGTACAGCAGCGGATCGCCCCCCTTGGCCGGGTCAAAGAAGCCGATACCCAGGATTCGTTCCCCCGCTACCATAAGCAATGTAATACCAATCACCGGCGTAGCCAATAACTGTATCCAAGCCGTTCCGTAAAGCGACCAGGGGAACAACGGCATTTTGAACCAGGTCATCCCGGGTGCCCTCATTCTGTGGATGGTCACGATAAAATTCAAACCAGTCAGAATGGAGGAGAATCCAAGCACAAATGCACCCAGTGCTGCCGGCAGCATGTTGGTCCCGGTCTTAAAACTGTATGGGGCATAGAAGGTCCAGCCGGTATCTGGTGGACCATTGCCAAACAAGGAGATGATCACCAGGATTCCACCCAGCACATAGATGTACCACGAGAAGAGGTTGAGTCTGGGAAAGGCCACATCCTTGGCCCCGATCTGGATGGGCAGCATGAAATTGCCAAAGACCGCAGGCAGTCCGGGGATCACAATCAGGAAGATCATAATCACCCCATGGACTGTAAAAGTGGCATTGTAGGCCTGGGGTCCCATGATGGTTTTGCCGGGAGCAATCAGCTCCAGTTTCATTAGCAGTCCAAGCACTACTCCGACGATGAACCAGCCCATCATGGCGTATAGATAAAGCAACCCGATCCGTTTGTGGTCGGTGGAGAGGATCCATTTGAAGATGCCCTTTCTTCCCCCGTCTTCCTCCAGGTAGGATTTATATCCTGTATGGTTAGTATTGTTAGAACTCATAGGTTATTTGGTTTTTCTTTTTCTGAAAAATAGCAGTACTAAAAACAGGGCCACTCCGAAGAAGAGGATCAGTGTCGCTGAGACCTTGGTGATGTTCAGCATATATTTTTGTCCCTCCGGATCGTAGGAGTAACAGTACTGCAGCACCCGGTTGATGGTGGGTCCCGATTTCCCTTCAGCTGCTTCAAGGATGGACATCTTCAGCTCGAAGGGAAGGAAATAGATGCCATTCATGTAGCGGGTGATCTTGCCTTTGGGATCGAGTATAATCAGTGTGGCCGAATGGATGAAATCATTTCCGGTGGATTTGTACCGGAATCCGGCAGCCTCGGTAAGCCGGGCTATACTGGCACTGTCGCTTGTAAAGAAGTTCCACCCTTTTTCGGCCTGCTCTTTCTTCTCCATCAGGTTGAGGTAGTTGTTCTTCTTTTTCACCGCCAGAAAGGTACCTTCCCGTGGATCAAAGCTGATGGTAAGCGCCTGGTAATCCTCACCCAGCACCAGGTCGTTCCCGTCCATGGCATCGGCCAGTCCGTCCATCAAGGGAGAACAGATTCCGGGACAGCGGTAGTAGACAAAGTTCAGAATGGTGGGTTTGTCGATGAGATCACCTATGATCACAGTATCGCCATCTTCATTCACCAGCGTGGCATCCATGGGGATGTACTGGTCCAGTTTTTCGATGACTCCGATTTCAATATCCGTTTCAGATTGTGCCGGGACGGGTAGAAGGGCCAGAAACAGAAGTGCAGTAATTGTGTAAAACTTCATTCTTTCAATTTTGGGTTTCAGGTCAATGATCCAGTTGGTAAGTTCGGGTTAGGTATAATAACAAATATCAGGTGATTTTGATCTATTTCCCAATATCTCAATTGACAAATCAGGGTTATTTAGAATCTGTAAAAATAAGACTATCTCACACCTGTTCAGATTCGATTTAGTAATTTCATATTTAATTATTCTTCGTCATGATCGGAAAGGTATTCAGGTTCTATTATAATGGTTTCAGGAGCATGACCTGGGGAAGGAAGCTCTGGAGAATCATCCTGATCAAACTGTTTATTATGTTTGCCGTACTCCGGCTATTCTTCTTTCCCGACCTGCTGAAGCGCGATTTTAGCAGCGATGAAGAGCGAGGAAATTACGTACTCGAACAACTAACTAATCCTTAACCAATATGTTTGAATCAATTGACATGTCACTGGTTGATTGGTCAAGGGGGCAATTCGCTCTCACTGCCATGTTTCACTGGATTTTTGTACCGCTTACTCTTGGACTATCGTTCATCGTTGCCTTTATGCACACCATCTATGTGCGAACCGGCGACGAGGAGTGGAAGCGGATCACGAAGTTCTGGATGAAACTGTTCGGGATCAACTTTGCTATAGGGGTCTCTACGGGGATCATCCTGGAGTTCGAATTCGGGACCAACTGGTCCAACTACTCCTGGTTTGTGGGCGATATATTCGGTGCGCCCCTTGCCATAGAAGGGATACTGGCATTCTTTTTAGAATCAACATTTGTGGCCATCATGTTCTTTGGCTGGAACAAAGTAAGCAAACGGTTCCACCTGACTGCTTCCTGGCTAACCGCATTCGGGGCCAATCTTTCGGCAATCTGGATTCTGGTGGCGAATGCCTGGATGCAGCACCCGGTGGGTACCGTCTTTAATCCCGATGCAGCACGCAACGAAATGACCAACTTCTGGGATGTGATCTTTTCTGATGTGGCGGTTAACAAGTTCCTTCACACTGTGACTTCCAGCTTTTTGCTGGCTTCTGTTTTTGTGATCGGTATCAGTGCCTGGTTCCTTTTGAGAAAAAGAGAGGTGCTGTTTGCCAAAAGAAGCACGGTGATTGCCTCGATGTTCGGAGTCATAGCGGCTATTGCGACCATCGCCACGGGTGACACCTCGGCACGGATCGTGGCCAGGAAACAACCCATAAAGTTTGCTGCCATGGAGGCACTGTATGAGGGACAGACTCATGCACCCCTGGTGGCCATAGGCGCCATGCGGACCGATACCACCAAACTGCCCAATCCACGGGAGGACTTCATCTTCAAAATTGAAATTCCCAATGCACTCTCATACATGGTGTTCCTGACCCCCAGCGGGTTTATCCCCGGCATTACCGACCTGGTTTACGGGAACACGGAGCAGGGCTATATGTCTTACGAGGAGAAGATCGAACGGGGAGCGGTGGCTATTCAGACCCTGAAGGAGCTAAAGAAAGCCAAAGAACGGGGCGATGAGGCCACCTATTCGGCCCTGCGGGAGAAGTTCAGCGACCCGGTATGGCTCGATGAATACTACAAGCATTTCGGGTATGGTTATTACAAGGGACGCGAGCTGAAAGAACTCATTCCCAATGTGAAACTGAGCTTCTACTCATTCCATGTCATGGTGATCCTGGGAGGTCATTTCCTGATCTTTTCACTTATAGTCCTGTGGCTCAGCCTGAAGAATCGCTGGGGCAATCATAAATGGTTGCTGTGGGTGGCCCTTATTACCCTTCCTATGCCCTGGATATCCAGTCAGGCCGGTTGGGTCCTGGCCGAATTGGGAAGGCAGCCGTGGGTTGTCTATGAGTTGATGCCCACCATCACGGCGGTAACCCGGCTGAAACCAGGGGCGGTCCAGCTCACTTTCTGGATCTTTCTGGCCACTTTTACGGTCCTCTTTATTGCTGAGATAAAAATAATGGTAACACAAATTAAAAAAGGACCTGGAGGGAAATAGTCATGTTTGGAAACCTAACACTTTTAGCTTTACAACAGTACTGGTTTGTCATTGTTTCTCTTCTGGGTGCAATCCTGGTGTTCCTGTTCTTTGTTCAGGGCGGACAAACCTTTATTTTCAGTATCGGGAAATCCGAAGCGGAACGAACCATCATCGTCAATACACTGGGGCGGAAATGGGAGTTTACCTTCACCACCCTGGTGACCTTTGGCGGTGCTTTCTTTGCTTCGTTCCCACTCTTCTATGCCACCAGTTTCGGCGGCGCTTACTGGGTCTGGATGGCCATCC
>JAGLPR010000192.1 GCA_023137255.1 Bacteroidales bacterium
ATAGCTTGTCCTAAATGCTGCAATATAATGGTGATCGGAGCTTCCCGCAACCACAACATTTCCGCCGGGTTGAATGATAGTCATATACAATTTTATCCCGCTGGAAAACAAATCAGCGTTGAATAGTTCCACATTGTCACGGCTCAAAATACCAAATTGCCTGCCGGTAAATGCCTCCCCGGAACTGTAATTATTTACTTCAGATGCTGATTTTTGCATACTCCCGCTGGTAAAAACCGCCGCATCGGGAAAATATACTTTGACAGTCTTCCAGGAGGTTTCGAATAAAGGCACAGTCTCAACAATCATCTTATTGTGCTTTCCACGCATTCCCACCAGCCTCATCTGGGACCATATGCTGCCTGAGTTCAGATCCAGTGGCATCAGGTTATCCCTTAAAAGATATCCTGAGGCTGTGAGCAACAAGGTGTCGCTCCCCAGTACCCTGTTCCACGCAATAGCACTCCTGGTTAAGGGGCAATAAGTAACCGCCGTAAGCACCCCGTCAGTATTTTCATTGACAACCTCAACACCCATGAACCGAAGTGGATAGGCAAATACAGATCCACTGATTTTGCTTATGAAAACCAATTCATTATCATCCAAATAATCAATCTCATTTGCACGGAAATGTCCGGGATTTTGAATTAATTCAAATGGAAGTAACTGTCCGGTCACATCCTCTTCCCATTCGATCGGTTGAAACGGATCCTTGTATACATTGTCCTGATCTGAATCGCTAAGGGTATCGCAGCCTCCGGAAACAATGAACCCGGCTACGATGGTAAGAATTGCTATCGTCCTCATATCTTGATGTTTTATATCAGATAGGTCGCAGATATTCCGAAAAGCTTACAGATCGCACTCAGAACTGAATATGGAAGATTCTTTTTGCCTCCTCAGGATTTTCCACAGGCAACTGACAAACATTGTCGCGGCACACAAAGATCCGTGTATTTTCACTATCAAACCGGTTCTGGAAAAGGGGAAGGGTAGAGGCGCTTGTGCTGCCTGCCACCAAAGCATGGGGGAGGTATTCAACGGTGAGCAATCCCATCATGGATCTGGCGGATGGCCCGACAACAACAATCTCATAAAATGGATTCAGGTTCATAAGGATCAGCCTGCCCCAATTGGAAAATCCCTGGGGATATTGATCAAAGCGTCCCTGCATTTGTTTCATCATGGAGTCTGACAGGTCCAAATATTCCCGTTTAACCAGCAGATGGCCCAATCGGAACAAATTATGGGCCATTACCGAATTGGAAGATGGGATCACATTGTCCTGGGTTTCCACATTATTGGCAATCAGAATCTCGGAGTTCCTCCCATTGTAATTGAACATATCTGTGCCCGGGTCATAAAACTGTTCCATGGTGGCCTCAGTGAGTTCCGCTGCCAGATCCAGCCACTCCGGGTACAGGCTCGAGGAATACAGGTCAAGGCAAGCTTCAATGTATAGTGCATAGTCGATATGAAATGCGGGAATGGAACGGTGTCCTTCCTTATAGTTTCGGTAAAGGACATGAGCTTCTGACCATAGCTTTTCCCTGATCAAACGGGCACTGGCAATGGCCAGGTCAAGGTATTGCGGGTCTCCCAGGGCATCATAAGCCTGAACCAGAGCTGAAATCATCATGGATCCCCAGGATGTAAGGGATTTATCATCGAGTCCGGGAGGCACACGCTCACTCCTGGCAGATAGCAGGATCTCATTCCATTGCTTAATTTTTTCTTTAAACCACTGAGCATCGAGGCCCCGCTCCACTGCAAAGGTCTCAGGATCGGAGGTCCGGTAGAGGATATACCTATTGTGCTCCCAGAGTCCGGTGGCATTGATGTTGTAAAACTCCGAGAAAAGTTCAAAATCCCCTGCCAGCAAATCTTCCAGTTCATCTTTGTTCCATACATAGTACTTACCTTCCTCCCCTTCGCTGTCAGCATCCAGAGCAGAAAAAAAGGCACCCTCAATGGAAAGCATCTCCCTTTGAATAAATTCAATGCTTTGCCTGATCACCTGTGCATAGGTATCTTTGCCAAATAGCTGGTAAGCCCTGGAATAGAGCTTGATAAGCTGTGCGTTGTCATATAGCATTTTCTCAAAGTGAGGAACCTTCCAAATTGGATCCACCGAATACCTGGCAAAACCTCCCCCTACCTGGTCGTAAATACCCCCCCTGGCCATGCTAGTCAGGGTCAGGTCCACATGGTTCAGTATTTCCTGGTTCCCGTACTGGTACCCATAATGCAAGAGAAATTCCAGATTAACGGGTATGGGAAATTTGGGAGATCCCTTTTGACCTCCATATTCATGATCAAATTGGTTCGACCATAAGTTTACTGTCTTGTGGATCTCTTCATGTGTAGCTGTCTGCGCCAGGGTCTCTGCCTTGAAAATGGAATTCTGCCGAATTCCCTCGGCCAGATCCGCAGCGTACTGCCTGGTCATATCGGGATTTTTCCGGTAATACTGCTGAACCTGATTTAGTACCTCCATCCATTGCTCTTTTGGAAAATAGGTACCTCCCCAGATTGGCTTTCCATCGGGAAGGGCAATGCAGTTTAAGGGCCAGCCTCCCTGTTGGTTCAGCATTTGCACGGCGGTCATATAGATATGATCAATATCTGGCCGCTCCTCCCTGTCCACCTTGATACTAACAAAGTGCTCATTCATCAATTGAGCCACCAAACTATCTTCAAAGCTCTCATGCTCCATTACATGGCACCAGTGACAGGAGGAATACCCGATGCTAATGAGGATCAGTTTATCTTCCCGGACCGCTTTTTCCAGTGCAGCCTCTCCCCAGGGATACCAGTTTACGGGGTTGTGGGCATGCTGGAGGAGGTAAGGACTGGTCTCGTTGATCAGGGCATTGGTATGTGGATGATCATCCATGGATTTTCTGTTTTGTGAGGTACAGGCAGTATTAAGAATGACCGTTAAAAGAAAAGTGAGGATGGTGGTTCTAAAATGCATAATGCTTCCTGTTCGAATATCCTAAGTGAAACAGAATCGGCACGTGATTGTTGTAAGAAGGGGAAAAAATGGCCTTTAGAGATACTAACTCCGGTCAAACTTAAGGATCTCATCTCCTGCAAGATCCAATTTAATCCGGCGTACCCGGCTGTCGTTCCGGATCCCCGTAAATTCGGCAATTATTTCTGCAGGAACATTCAGCTTAAGGGCATTTGCAATAAAGGTGTTCACGGCTATACCGGCAGTTAACCGCATATGAAGTGGTACCCTCTCACCCCCCACACTGGCGGAGAGAACCTCTCGGTTCAGTCCCGACTCCTTACCCATCATTCTCAGGTATTTGTTCATGGTGATAATGCTCATGGAAGGGAATGCAGTGTTGTTCAGGTAATACTTGTTCTCGTAAGCCCGGTAGATATCACTGCCATACTTATTTAACGGAATCCTTCTCACCCGGCCACCCTGTTTCCTTATTATTACCTCCTCTGCATTCAGATCCTCCTTTTTCAATAGCTGAAGTTCTGAAAATCTTACTCCTGAAAAGCACATGAAACAGAACAGATCCCTTGCTCTTTTCATCATGTGATGTTCAGGAGTGAATTCCTTTAATTTGATCAGTTCATCCCATTTTAATGAGAGCATGTTCCGTGTCGTCTCCTGCAAAGGCACCATCATTTTATAAAACTGCCTGTACTCCCTGTAGACATTGAACCTGTTGTTGCTGGCCCAGTTGAGGAACCAGACCAGTATGCTGACTGCTTTAGAGGTGGTCGAATTTTTATATCCCTTTTGGGTGCAAAAGGCTGTGAAGTCTTCCAGAAATTGTGCATCCAGGTTTTCGAAAGAGATCCGGAAACCGGTTTGATCCTCAAATTCGCGAAGCAGCTTATATATGGTCCTCACTTTGCGATAGGTGCTGTTGCTCCAGCGGGACATTCCTGAATCCATAAACTGGAAGAAAATATCGAAAAAACCGCTTGAGTACTCAGGCTTCAGCTTTTGAAACAGGTTGCGAAAACTTTCTGCATTCACTTCATTTCCTGAGTGTTGCAAGGCATCCATTGCTCTTTCAGCAGTCTCCTGAAGAGTTGACAACCAGCTATTAAAACCGTGCGAACCCGGATAGGATAGATTCACCCGCTGCAGGTCCGGATCCCATCCGTTCATATCCGCTTTGATTCCGGTTCCAATGATTACACGGTTCCCTCTGAAGGAGACACTCATAAAAACAGGTCGCTCCTCCACCAGCAATCTACCTGCTTCATCATTCCGTTTCTCAATATAGAACCTGGTTTTCATCTATTACAAGTATAGCACGATTTCATATGGTCAAACAGCTTGTTTATAAACATTGAGTATTTTTACCAGATGGAGAGATCCCTCCGCCTCACTGAAGATGGTTCCCATACACTCTATGTGGACAAACTGGATGAACCGTACCATTCCACCCACGGTGCCTTGCAGGAATCGATGCATGTCTTTATCAAACAGGGTTTACACACCATCTCTAAACCTGCGCTGAGAATTCTGGAAATCGGATTTGGCACCGGGCTCAATGCGCTCCTGACCATGTGGTTCGCAAACCAGGCAAACCTGAAGGTCCATTATCATGCCGTTGAAAAATACCCTCTGAACAGAGCCGAATATTCACAACTCAATTTCGAGCAGTGCCTTGATGATATTCCCGACGGCTTCCTGAATCTGATGCACGATGCTGAATGGGAAACTCCTGTTCAACTTTCAGATCGCTTTACCCTCTTCAAAGAGGAGTCTGATTTCAGATCGATGAACCCTCCCGGCAACTTCGACCTGGTCTACTTTGATGCATTCTCGCCCGATAAACAACCAGCGTTGTGGTCCGCTGACGTATTCTCTATCATACGAAAATCGACCCGTCCGGGTGCTATACTTGTAACTTACTCGTCAAAGGGAGTAGTCCGCAGAACGTTGATTTCCTGCGGATTCAACATCGAGAAGGTCCCAGGCCCACCTGGCAAATGGGAGATGATCAGGGCCACAAGAATATAATTATGTGGTGTATAATATTTCTTCTATCTTCGCAGTCATTATTTCTAAACAATAACTCACATGAATAACAAACAGATTATCACACTCATTGTAGTGGCAGTTGCAGCAATGGCTGTAGGATATTTTATCGGAACCGGAACATCGGGCGGTATCAAGTCGGAATCGCAAATCACCCTGAAGACCAAGAACGACTCACTAAATTATTTCCTTGGTGTTAACTGGGGCTATAGCGTAGAGCAGGCTCCCTGGGAAATCGATGCTGACATTCTCGCTTCAGGATTGGTACAGGTTCTGAAAGATACATCTGCTTATGACCCGGTGACTGCCAATGCTATTTTCGGCGAACTAACTTCTTCTCTTCAAGCACAAGAAGCCCAGAAGGCCGAAGATGAGTCCATGAAAACTATGGAAGATGGAATCACTTTTCTTGAGGAGAATGGAAAAAAGGAGGGAATCATCACTACCGAATCAGGTTTACAATATGAGATCGTCACCAAAGGCGATGGCCCCATGCCCAAAGATACATCTACTGTATCTGTTTTCTATGAAGGTACCCTGATCGATGGTACTGTTTTCGACAGCAGCTATGATACGGGTGACACTGTTTCATTTCCGCTTAATGGTGTGATTCCGGGATGGACCGAAGGACTCCAACTGATGCCTGTAGGATCAACCTATATGTTCTACATCCCTTCCAACCTGGGATATGGATCAAGAGGAGGAGGCCCTATTCCTGCAAATTCAGCACTTATCTTTAAAGTTGAATTGCTCGAAATAAAGTAGGCAATAGCCACACTAATGTTAAAAAAGGCTGTCCGCCAAGCGAACAGCCTTTTTTGTTGATCCTAGAGATCGGATTCTGGCTTTCTTCAATAAACACTATCTTTCAATTTGAATCCCAACTGAAAAAGAAATCTAAATATGAGCTTCGAGATTAACGGCCGTCTTGCAGAAAAATACGAAACCCAAAAAGTCTCTGATCGTTTTCAGAAACGTGAATTTATCCTGGAGATCAAATCAACTGGTGCAACCGGGTATGAATTCGTCGATTTCATCAAATTCCAGTCCACCCAGGATAAATGTTCACTGCTTGATCAGTTTAACATTGATGATACCATTAAAGTATCCTTCAACCTGAGAGGACGAAAGTGGGAAAAGGATGGCCAGGTCTCCTACTTCACCAATCTTGAAGCCTGGCGCATCGAGAAACTTTCGAACGAATCTACCGAGTCAGCTGCTCCGGTTCAGGACAATTCACAGAGCCAGGATGCTCCCTTCCCTTCCAATCCACCCGAGAATGATTCCGGATTTGATGACCTGCCATTTTGAAAACTTGAAAACAAAAAACTAAACCCTAATTAATTTTTGGCAGAGGCATCAAACCAGTATCGGTTCATTCTTTCTGTGAACGTTCAACTTCAATCCTGTCTACTTCTCCAGAGTGATAATACTTTGGAGTGACTGTCCTTATAGGAATTGAAAACTCAATGGTAATACCCTTAAATGAACTGTCCTTGACCAGGATCTCTCCTTTCATGGCCTTGACCAGCCCGCTGGCTAACTTGTAACCGAGTCCGATCGTATCGGAGGTATTGTACCAGTCCTCTTCTTTTTCAGTTGTTTCAAAGATCTTCCTGACTCTCTCCTGCAGCAGCATGTTGCTGCTGTCTTTGATGGTAAAAATCAGTGTATTTTTATCGGCGAACGATGCGCCAAATTCTACGACTCCTTTATTGGTCTGGGTAAGGGAATTTTCGATCAGGCAACTTAACACTCTCGACAGGCGCTGCCTATCCGTAATTATCCTTGCTTCTTTAAATGCCTCTCTCACATTTAATAGCAATGCTACCCTTTCCCTGTTTGCCCTGTATCTGTCAAGGTTATACTGATTGTATAACTCCTTCAACAACTTATAGATCTCAACTTCATCCTCATTCAGTTGAAGGTTTCCTGTCTCGATCAGGGTAAGATCAATCAGGTTGTCCATCATGTTTAAGAGCGAATTGCTGTTTCGGGTGATGTGATTAATGTAAGCTTCACGCTGATTGCCATCCACATCGTCGTCACCAAGAAGGTGAGAAAATCCAATAATGGCATTCATGGGAGTCCTGATCTCGTGCGAGATGTTGGAGAGGAACCTGGTCTTCACCCTGGTTCCGTCGGACTGAAACTGTTTCAGTGTATCCTCCAGCCCGGCTACTTTCTTCTCCAGCTGCTTCGTATACTCCAGAAGCTCGTTATAGTCCGGCTTTTCTCCCATCACCCTATTCAACAATATTTCAATTAGCATATCAACCACTCTCCCTCCGAGGTGGTCTGGACGAATTAGCGCTTCATCCTCTTCAGGATCTTTGCAGCATCTTTGCTGTAATAATGGTTGGACGACGATGCAATCAGGGCAAGTTGCCTCCGTGCACGATCCGTTTCATCCATGGCCAGCAAACATCCCGCAAGGAACCATTCGGATTTCTGGATAAACAGGTTGTCGTTGTGCTCAATAACCCTGGTAAAGGATTCACTGGCATCCTGGTGCTGTTCAATCTCCATATAGGATACCCCCATATAGAAGTCAGCCTCCACTTTTCCTGCGTTAATTTCGAGGACCTCATCAAAACATTCAATGGCTTTTTCAAATTCCCCTCTCTGGTAATAATCCTGAGCCTGATTCAGCCAGAGTTGTGTGGCTTCATTATCCACTGAACGATTGGTAAGTACCAACTCATAAGGTTTCATGTACTTGGCAAACAGATCATTATTAGATAATGGTCGTCCAAGTACAGTGGCCAGGCCAATTGCCACCAGCAGCGCCAATGCTGCCGATGCTGCATAATGCCATGGCCGCGTAAACCGAAAAACCCTTCGTCCGGTCTCCGATCTACGTGTTTCGTCCCGCAGGTCTGTCAACTGGGCCCGGAAATCCAATACTTCCGTATCGGCAATGGCTTCATCAACCTCTTTGTAAAGGTCAAGATCTACCAACAAATCCGGACTGGCGTTGAGCTCCTGCTCAAACCTGGCCAACTCCTTCTCTGAGAGCTCGTTGTCCAGGTACTTTTGTAAAATGTGCCTGTCTCGTTTCATATCATTAAATATTAATTGGTTACAAGGATTCAGGGACCAGGTACAACCAAAGCTGACCATACCATCTGGTACCTTATCTCCCTGGCACAAGTATGCACGCTTGCATACTTTCCAGAGTGTGTGCACATACATGTACACCTAAATGCAGGAACTTCCGTTTCCGGATTCTCCTTCCGCTTCACTGTACCCGGCCTACTATCGCCAGATTCAAATCAACGGTACAAAATGTCTGCGGTCCTTGGACCGGCTTCATGTTCTATCTAATATCCTGGGATACTCAACTATTTCCT
>JAGLPR010000193.1 GCA_023137255.1 Bacteroidales bacterium
TTTCATTGTACAGGGAGAGGGGAAAGGGCATATGTCCCAGGCCATTGCTTTGAAAGAGCATCTTGAGGAGGCCGGGCACGTTGTGGAGGCAGTCTTTGTGGGAGGAAACCCCCACAAGGTAATACCGGATTATTTCAATAAATGCTTCCCTGAAAAGCTATACACTTTTCAAAGTCCCTGGTTCCTCCGTACACCAAATAAAAAGGGAATTTACATTGGGCGCACTCTGCTCTACAACCTGCTGCGTTTTCCACGTTATATCTCGGAGGCGCACCGGATCAGGAGGGAAATTGGTCTCCTTCAGCCCGAGGTGGTATTTAACTTTTATGATATAGTGGGAGCGCAGGCCTTGCGAAAACCAGTGCCGGGTGTAAGGAGAATTGGTGTGGGTCACCATTTTTTTCTGCACCTCGATCACTACCGCTGTGACGGGGGGACGGCCTGGCAAGGGTGGCTCCTAAAGCAGCACACCAGGTTGATTATTAAATCTTGCGACCGGGTGATGGCACTCTCATACAGCAAGGAGCCTGGCTCTTCGGTCATTGAGGTGGTTCCGCCATTGGTGCGTCGCCGATTCAGGGAGATGCAATACAGACCGGGCAACAGGTACCTGGCCTATTTTCTGAATGAGGGACTTCTGTATGACCTGGTGCTGCTGGCCAGGAGCCTGCCTGAATTTCAGGTCGACCTGTTTACCTCTTTGAAACCTGCCATGGAGCTTCCCGACGGGATCACCCTCCACCCTTTCGATGCAGATAAATTCAGTATCTTAATGGCATCATGCCGGGGAGTGATCACCTCAGCAGGGTTCGATGCTGCTGCTGAGGCCGCTTATCACGGAATACCACTGGCTGTAATCCCAACCTGGAACCACTTTGAACAACGCTGCAATGGTGCGGACATCATGCGAAACGGGATTGGGGTAGCAGTATCAAAGATTGAGAAGGGGATGCTGGAGAAAATGAATCCGGCTGATCCCGGCCGATACCGTGTCTGGGCAGACCGGGCAGGCGAGTGCTTGTTAAAATGGATGGAGGAATAATATAGAAGTTTGTTTGGCGTTTAATAGGATATGACCAGGGCAATTATCATTGGTGGTTTGTTAATGCTGCTTTCGCAGTCGGGACTCGCACAGAAAGGGGGAGAATCGACCTATAGTTTTCTTGGCCTTACAAATGCCGCCAGGGTGGCGGCCCTGGGAGGAGAGGTAGTGTCGCTGAATGATGATGATATCAACCTGGTCTTTCATAATCCGGGATTGTTGACTGCTGGAATGCATAATCACCTCAACCTTAACTATGTAAATTACTTTGCAGGGGTAAACTACGGGTATGCCTCTTACGGATATTCTGTCGCGGGGATCGGCAATTTTGCTGCGGGAATGCACTATGTGAATTACGGTACCTTTGACCGGACCGATGAGCTGGGAGTATCCCAGGGAACCTTTCGTGCTTCGGAATATGCCTTGAATCTGATCTATTCAAGAGCTTTTCTGGATACAAGCCTTACTGTTGGAGTTAATTTGAAACCGATTTTCTCCTCCTTTGAACAATATACCTCCTTCGGGATCGCTGCGGATGTTGGGATTACCTACCACTTTGAAAAAAGCTTGACCACCCTTGGCCTGGTTGCCAAAAATATGGGAGCTCAGATTACTTCTTATACTGCCGAAAGGGAAAAACTGCCTTTTGAGGTTCAGGCCGGGATCACCCAGGGGCTGGCCCATGCACCCTTCCGGTTCAGTATTACCTTTCAACACCTGGAACGCTGGGATTTGACCTATACTGTGGAAGATAACAAGGAGACCATCACAGTGGGGGATGAGGTCGAAAAAAGCCAATTTGACATCTTTGGTGATAAGCTGATGCGTCACATGGTTTTCGGGGTGGAGGTCCTTTTTGGAAAGAACTTTCATATGGGCCTCGGCTATAATTACAAGAGAAGACAGGAGATGAAAGTGAATGTCCATCCGGGCCTGATAGGATTCTCAATGGGTTTTGGTTTCAGGGTCTCCAAGTTCCATTTTGCTTTTAGCCGTGCCTCTTATCACCTGGCAGGGGGCACCAACCATTTCTCATTGACAACCAATCTTTCCGAATTTTACAGAAAGCAGAACTGACCTGTACCGGTCCCTTTGTAAATCATTATCTTTGGATTCTGAAAATTCAAAACTGTGAACCAACAGAAAATAATTGTAGCCCTGGACGGGCATTCATCCTGCGGAAAAAGCACTTATGCCAAATTGATTGCTGCCGAGCTGGGATATTCTTATATCGATACGGGGTCCATGTACAGGGCCGTCACCCTTGCCTCCATGGAGGCACTTTTGTTTGAAAAGACCGATGCTCCTCCCATGGAAGAGATTGAAGTGCTGCTGAACCACATCGAATTGAATTTAAAGCACAATCCTGAAAAGCAGAGGACCGAGATCTGGCTCAACGGCAGGATGGTGGAGGATGTGATACGGACCATGGAGGTAAGTGGTCATGTGAGCTATATCGCAGCCATTTCTGCCGTTCGCAGGAAGATGGTGGAATACCAGCGCATGCTGGGAGAGGAAAAGGGAGTGGTGATGGATGGCAGGGATATCGGGACCGTGGTTTTCCCAGGTGCAGAGCTGAAAATTTTCCTGACTGCTTCCCTGGAGGTAAGGACGGAGAGGCGTTATAAGGAGCTAATTGAAAAGGGGATGAAGGCCGAGTTTGAAGAGGTGAAATCCAACCTGGCAAAGCGCGATCACATCGATTCCAGCAGGGCCGACAGTCCACTGAAACAGGCAGATGATGCCATTCTGCTCGACAACAGCGAAATGACCCTGGAGCAACAGATGGTTTGGTTCAGCGAGGTGTACCAACAAATAACATCCGGAACAGATGGTTAAAATTGAGATAGATCCCGGAGCAGGGTTCTGTTTCGGTGTGGAGGAGGTTATCAAGACCGCCGAAACTCGTCTTCGTGAGGGGGAAGTACTTTACGGACTTGGAGACATGGTGCATAATGCCGCCGAGATGAAACGGTTGCAGGAACTGGGATTGAAGACCATCAATCATAGTGAATTGACCGATTTGCCTCCTGGAAAGGTGCTGTTCAGGGCCCATGGTGAGCCGCCGGGCACTTATAAAACAGCCAGTGATAACGGGGTGGAGATTAT
>JAGLPR010000194.1 GCA_023137255.1 Bacteroidales bacterium
TTCTTTGTGGAAGTGATGGGCCGTGATGCAGGATTCATTGCCCTTAATAGTGGAATAGCCTGTGGAGCTGAAGCTATACTGATCCCTGAAATCCACGAGGACACCCAAAACCTGAAGGACTACCTGCAAAAGGGTTTCAAGAGAAAAAAATCGAGCAACATCATCATTGTGGCAGAAGGGGATGAATCGGGTGGTGCCTTTGCCATTGCCGAGAGTGTCAAAGAAGATTTCCGCGATTATGAAGTACGCGTATCAGTCCTGGGTCATATACAGAGGGGCGGTACCCCTTCAGCCTATGACAGGGTCAGTGCCAGTAAACTGGGTTATGCAGCCGTAGAGGCCTTGATGGACGACCAGAAAAGTGTCATGGTCGGCTTCCACAATGGTGAAACCGCCCTGGTCCCTTTCAGGAAGGTAATCAAGCTGAAGAAGAAAGTGGACACCGAACGAATGCAGATGGTGGAGATCCTCTCTGTCTAATAATTCTCTCTCTTTTTTTGTACATTACCCTCTATGGCGGGAACAGATCTGTATGCGCAGGTGATATTGCCCCTGGCAGTGGAGGGGATGTTTACCTATCGCGTTCCCGAAGCATTTATGGAGAAAATATCCCCGGGAAACAGGGTGCTTGTCTCTTTTGGGAAAAAGAGAATATACAGTGCCATTGTCCATGCAATTCATCATGACCCCCCCGAAGGATTTACACCTAAAAACATCCTTGATCTTCTTGATGAACTGCCTATGGTGGGAAAAGAGCAACTCCAGTTGTGGGACTGGATGTCGTCCTACTACATGTGTACCCCAGGAGAGGTGATGCGGGCGGCGCTTCCTTCCGGGTTGCGGCCCGAGAGTGAATCGAAAGTGCGCTTCAGTCAGCACTATGAAGATGAAGGAGTGCTTGACAGTCACGAAAGGCTCCTTCTTGAGGTGGTGAAGGATCAGGGAGAGGTGACTGTGGGTGAGCTGCAGCTCTCGGGCATATCGAAAAATCCCATGACCATCCTGAAACGCCTGGTGGAGATGGGGGCAGTGGAGATCAATGAGTTTATCCGCCATACTGTCGCTCATAAATCTGTATTGTATCTCCGGTTTTCGGAGCAATTCAGGACCGAACAGGCGCTGCATGGATTGCTCGATCAACTGGCTCGTGCCCCTAAGCAGAAGGAGTTGGTAGAACGCATGCTTGATCTTACCGGGACCACCCGGCCGGAGCAGGCACCCTCATTAAAGAAGAAAGAGCTAACAAAGTCCATCGGGGCCACCGGGGCTGTTACAGCACTGATAAAGAAAGGGGTATTGGAGCAGTTCGAAAAGGAGGAAATGGGAAAGGAGCAGGACCCCGCAATTAATGGTCAGCCCATAAATATCCTGAACAAAGAACAGGATGGAGCGCTTGAAAAGATCAGGGAGCAGTTTACAGGTCACCAGGCAGTATTGCTGCATGGAGTTACTTCAAGCGGTAAGACGGAACTCTATATTCACCTGATCAGGGAGATGCTGGACCTGGGTAAACAGGTATTATACATGTTGCCCGAGATCGCACTGACCACCCAGATAATTGGCCGGATCCGTCAGGTATTCGGCAATAAGGTGGGGGTCTACCATTCCAGGTACAGCGATTCGGAAAGGGTACATGTGTACAGGAACCTACTGGGGCTTACCGATGATGAAACTTACAGTATCGTGATCGGTGTGCGCTCGGCCATCTTCCTGCCTATTGCAAACCTGGGGATGATCATTATCGACGAGGAGCATGAAACCACCTACAAACAACACGATCCTGCCCCCCGTTATCATGCCAGGGACACCGCCCAGGTACTGGCCCTTTTCCACAATGCCAGGGTGCTGATGGGTACGGCCACTCCCTCCTTTGAAACGCTCTATAATGCCCGGAATAAAAAGTTTGGATATGTAACACTCTCAAAGCGGTACGGCAATGTGGATCCCCCGGAAATGGTGGTGGCCAATATTAAGCAGGCAATCAAGCGCAAACAGATGGTCTCCCACTTTACCCCTCAGTTGACCGAGGCGATCAAAGAGACCCTTGCCCTGGGAGAGCAAATAATACTCTTCCAGAACAGGAGGGGGTACTCACATTATATTGTGTGCAACGACTGCAGACATATACCCAAGTGTGACCGCTGCGATGTTAGCCTGACCTATCACCGCATCAGCGGAAAGCTGGAGTGCCATTATTGCGGGCACAAAGAGGCCATGCCGGTGGGGTGCCCCTCCTGCAGAGGCACCAACATGACCATGAAGGGATTTGGCACTGAGAAGATTGAAGATGAACTTCCACTGGTATTTGAAGGGATCCGGGTGGGCCGTCTCGATACAGATACGGCCCGTTCGCTTATCCAAACCCGGAAGCTGATCCGAAACTTTGAAGAGGGAGATCTGGATGTACTGATCGGCACCCAGATGCTTTCCAAGGGACTTGATTTTAGCAATGTGAGCCTGGTGGGTGTGCTTGATGCGGATCAGATGCTCCATTTTCCCGATTTCCGGGCTTTCGAACGAAGCTACCAGTTGATCTCACAGGTGAGTGGCAGGGCAGGAAGAAGAAAGAAAAGGGGAAGGGTTATTATCCAGACCATGGACCCCGATCACCCTGTGATCAGGTACATCATCCAACAGGACCATGAAGGACTTTACATCGACCAGATGGAGGAACGCAGGCTCTTTGGATATCCGCCTTTTAAAAGAATGATACGAATCAGCTTCCGGCATAAGATCCCTTCCATATTAGATGGTGCCACCGACCTGGTTGCCAGGGATCTGAAGCAAATTTTCTCCGGACGTGTTTTTGGGCCGCAGTACCCCCCGGTGAGAAAGACCCACAACAGTTTTATGAAACAGATTATCATCAAAATTGAACGGGAAGCTTCCTTTGAGCGGGCGAGGGAACTGTTAAAGGAAGTGCTTGACGGACTTTCCGGGAGCGAGGTATTCAGATCGGTCCGGGTCTCCATCGACGTGGACCCCATTTGAGTTTAAAAGTTTATCTTTGCGCTGTTTTATTTGAAGCCCATGTTTGAATCCGCAGAATTCGAGTCTTTATTCAGCCAGTTTCGCGATCAGAAAGTGCTGATCATCGGTGATGTTATGATCGACAGCTATTTGTGGGGAAGTGTGGGAAGGGTCTCCCCGGAAGCCCCGGTTCCAGTAGTTTCAGGCGTAATTGAAGAGAACCGTCTGGGAGGGGCAGCTAATGTGGCGCTCAATGTAAAAGCTTTGGGTGCAGTGCCCATACTCTGTTCAGTGATTGGTGATGACGATCGCGGTAAACTTTTCCTGGAATTAATGGAGGAGCAGTTACTTACTGACATTGGCCTGGTGGTGGATAATCACCGTCTAACCACTCAGAAAACCAGGATTATCAGCGGCAATCAACACCTTCTCCGCTTGGATGAGGAGATAGATATTTTTCTGAACAAACGAGTCCAGGACCAGTTTATCGAACTGATATCAAACTTGCTGGAGAGTGGGGGCATCGATGCGATCATTATACAGGATTATGACAAGGGGGTGCTGACCCCCAGGGTAATTTCGGAAGTAATCAGTGCTTCCGAGAGGGTGGCTGTACCTGTCCTGGTGGATCCTAAGTTCAGGAGCTTTGACCTTTACAAAAAGGTGAGGCTGTTTAAACCCAACTTCAAGGAGCTGGCCAAGGGTCTGGACCTGGATATTAAGAAGAACGAGTTTGAGAAACTGTCGGAAGCGGTTAAGATTTTCCAGGAGAAACAGGGCATAGAAACCCTGCTGGTCACCCTGAGTGAGCAAGGGGTGCTGACTTCCCAGAACGGGGAGTATGTGCATATCCCGGCAGTGAAACGTGATATTACAGATGTATCCGGTGCGGGCGATACAGTAATTGCTGTGGCTGCATTGTGCACGATTGCGGGCCTTTCTCCAGCTGAAGTGGCAGCCATCTCCAACCTGGCTGGCGGACAGGTTTGTGAAACAGCAGGAGTGATCCCGATCAGCTCAGAGAAGCTGCTGGAGGAATGTACAGAGCACTTTAAAAGTTCATAAACTTTTGGTACTTTTGCCGCGGAATCCTGTAAGGATATACAATCCTTACAGACAATCGGGGTATAGCGCAGCCCGGTAGCGCGCGTCGTTCGGGACGACGAGGTCGTGGGTTCAAATCCCGCTACCCCGACAAAAAATGCCGTAACGCTCATTAAATCAGAGAGTTACGGCATATATTTTTGTATTTTCATATTCAGAGGTGCGCTACTATTGTACAAAGAGAAAATAGGCAGGGATAAAGTAATCCTGAGTCATGTTGGGTAAGTTCACATCAAAGACCAAGTAGGAACTTATCAAGCTCCTTACGGGAATTCACCTTATGGTGCTGAACGGTTTGGTGTGTAAAAATATTCTTCCTGTCCTTACTGGCAAGATCCAGCATTCGCTGAACATTTGAATCAACCTTGTTACATTTTACTTCAATGTTACTCTTCTCAAGGTTTTTTATTTCCAGGAAAAGCTGATGAGCTGCAGAACTTGAAATCAGCCTGATTCCATCAAAATCAAAAATCACGCTGTTCACATTTTTCTTATCGAATGCAAATATATTCTCAATAGCAGATCTTGTGGAGATGTTCTCGCTAAGCCTTTGTTTTAATTTTACCATCACCGTTTTCATGGTAGTCTGATTATAATATTAAATATACGTAATTAACTGATTGATGTTGCACTCTACACATGTGAGTAGAAATTAAATCCTTCAACACTCTTCTTTATTCTTATTTGCAACAAATGTGCCAGGCCATGAAACATGCAAATTAATAATATTATCATTATAGAATAACGCTCTGCCTGAGAATAATGCAAAATCCCCCTCTA
>JAGLPR010000195.1 GCA_023137255.1 Bacteroidales bacterium
CGAGGTAAGCTCTGAGCTCCGGGTCCTCTTCGATCATCAGGGCGTAGGCAGCACCCTCCATAATCTTATACAGATCTGAATCGTTGAAGCCAAATTTTCCCTGGAATTTTCCCTCCCTGATTCCTCCGGCAAATATGAAGTTATTGATTCTGCCTGTCTCCTCGCACTTTTGAAATGCAAAAGGAATGGTGGCATCATGGACCGTTTCCACCCACCCTTTCCAGAATCCCTCCTGGAGCCTCACTTTGGTAAAATCGACAGGTGCGATTGGGTAGTCCGCCCCGGTTTGTGAATCGGAACAGCTTTGAAGCATAGCCAGCATCAAAACCAGAGAGACAGGATAAATGAAATTTGCTTTCATGAATGCGATTTTTCAGCAAGATATTAAATCATCTTGATGTATTTTAGCATAACCAGTAAGATATTTATTCTTCAACACACTTTCATGAAAAGTCTGCTCCCAAAGCTTCCGCTGCTGCTTATGTTGCTTATGATGCTGTCGGCATTCACCACCTTCGCCTCACCAGCTATAGAAAAACCGAGGGTCATTGTACTGACCGATATCGAAAATGAACCCGACGATGCCCAATCGCTGGTCAGGTTCCTCACTTACAGCAACCTGTTTGATGTGGAGGGAATCATCGCCACCACTTCGGTCTGGCTTCGCGACAAAACTGCCGAGTGGCGAATCTATGAGATTCTGGAGGCGTACAAAGAGGTGCAGCCCAAGCTGGCAAAACATGAACCTGGTTATCCCACCTTCGAAGAGTTGCGATCAAGAACCAAAGCAGGGGTTCCCAGATATGGAATGAAAGGTGTGGGGGAAGGCAATGATTCTGAAGGATCTGAATGGATCATTCAGGCCCTGAAAAAAGAGGATCCACGTCCCCTGTGGGTACTGGCCTGGGGTGGCCCCAACTGCCTGGCCCAGTCACTCTGGAAAATGGAGCAGACCGAAACGGCTGAGGATCTGGAGAGATATGTAAAGAAACTCCGGGTCTACACCATCTCCGACCAGGATGATTCGGGACCCTGGATGAGGAAGAAGTACCCGGATCTGTTCTATATATGTACCCCCGGTTATGCGCACAACGGACGGCAGGCTTACCACTTTGCCACCTGGAGCGGGATCTCGCGCGATCAGTTTCACGGGAGGTTCCCGGGGGGAAACCGGGAGGTAATCAGCAAGGAGTGGATCAGGGAGAATATCCAGGAGAACCACGGTCCCCTGGGCTCCGAGTATCCCGATGTGGCCTATCTGATGGAGGGTGACACCCCATCCTTCCTTTATCTGATCAACAACGGACTGGGATGCAGCGAACACCCTGACTACGGCAGCTGGGGCGGACGTTATGAATACTATACCCCCCGTACACAGTTGTATTTCTTTGAACCGGAGATCCGGCCACTCTGGACCAATGCGATGGATGAGGTGTTCTCTGAAGTGGACCAGCAGTACCATACCGGGAACCACGCCACCATCTGGCGATGGAGGGAGGCTTATCAGAACGACTTTGCTGCACGGATGGACTGGTGTACCCTGGCTTATGAAGAGGCCAACCATCCGCCGGTGCCTGCCCTGGCTCATGACCAGGTTATGGAGTTAAGTGAAGGTGAAAAGGTGGTCCTTAAGGCAGAGGGGAGTATCGATCCCGATGGCAATGCTCTCTCCTACAACTGGATCTACTATCGTGAAGTCGGTAATTCAGTTTACTGGCTGAACATGGAGAACGAAAACTCCCCCAAAGCCTCTTTTACAGCACCATCCATGGGGTTCCCCTAGGAGATGCATTTTATCCTGGCAGTAACGGATAATGGCAAACCAGCTCTTACGCGCTATAAAAGAGTGATCGTAAAGGTGAAATAGGTTTAGATGGTAAATACCCCTTCGATCTCCACAAGAAGATCTTCACGGCATACATCAGATTCAAGGAAAAGTGAGGACTTGCAGTTGAGTTCCGCATAACAGATCTTCTCCACTACAGGAATATCTTCCATCTTTTTCACATAAACCCTGAGGTGTGAGAATTGAATCTCTGAGACATTAAAATCGAGTCCCAGATGCTTCTGATTCTCTTTGGAGAATAACCTCCTTATGTTCTCGATGGTAGTCAGGGTCTGCTTCTCCACATCACCCACATGCATGGTTAGTTCACCCAGGATGGAAGCAGTTCCGGAAACATAAATGTAATTTCTGGATCCTATGGTGACCAGCTTGGCCCTTTCAAATTTAGGAGTGCATTTTTCCAATGAACTGCCTTCCAACACCAGATCAGAGTACTTATGTGCATCAATCTGGCCAGGGTTAATAATGGACTTTAGAGTGATCTGGTCCGATTCTGATAAGGCGATAAAACCGATGATCACACCCCCGGTATCCTGACCGATTCCGGTGGCCGCCGGGTAACCGTATTCAAAGTTACCTTTATCGTAATAGTGTGCACGTACATCATTGAAATCCTGGTAATTCTGTGGAGCATCCTCCACATCCTCCACAATGGCAATGTTTTCAATGTAGTTCCACTGCCTGATGATATGACCAATGGACAATCCCTCCTGGGAAAGAATCTTGATAGACGATTTAAAAGCCCTTTCTGAAGCTTGCAAAATGCTGTCATCCACTGTTCCCATCAGACCTGCACAATGAACAGCTTTGTAATCCTTGTGTTCAACCACAGTGTAGTTGATACCCGAGTGGGATTTATAGGTCACCTTCTTATCTGTAGCTGCTTTTGTGCAGATAAGTTCCAGCACCACATCCCTACCACCTGCAGGGCTCTGTGCCACGATACTGGTGGCCGGCAGACTGGCACCTAATAACTTTAAGAGCTGGTTCCTGATCTCTGCTGAACGCTCTTCATATTCATCGCGAGAATGTGCCGAAATAAAAAAGGTCTGCTGGGTAACGAAATAGTCAATATCCTCCTCCTGATGAACGAATTCCATCAATTGCTCAATGCAACTTCTGACCTGCTCGGGAAAATCGGACCCTGATGTAGGGACTATGTGATCGAAATTAAAACCGTTCAGAGTGTTAGAGCCACTCCTCATAATAATCTGTTCCACCATGCTCTTTTGCTCCTAAAATCTGTAGGATCACAAATATAGAAATTTTTCCAGTATGCAAAACTCCTGCTGTTTATAAACAGTCTACTTTAGCTCCAGTATCCTGATATTTTTAAAGCTTACCTCGTCTCCATGGTCCTGAAGTAGGATGTGCCCGCTCTCCGCCTCTCCAAAGGCAGGCCACTTTGCATATTTGCTATAGGCCACCAGCGCTTTCCATATCTGGGTACCCCTCTCATACTCCACCATTTTAATCCCGTTCAGGTAGTGGGCCACATAGGAACCTTTCACCACAATGCGTGCGCGGTTCCAGTTGCCCACCCCGTTAAATCTTTTGGGATTGTTGTCCTGACCATAAAGCAGAGCATCCGCTTTAATCAGATCATAGAGCGATGCCACGGTGCGGTTGCCTTCAATCCCCTGCTTTGCGTCGGGATGGTTCCCGTCGTCCAGGATCTGATATTCACAACCGATGGACGAACCTGCACCCGTGTTCAGATTGGGATCCACAAAATACTTGATCCCGCTGTTGGCCCCTTTGGTAATCCTGAAATCAACCTCCAGAATAAAGCTTGTGTATTTTTTTTTGGTCACAATATCTCCGCCATGGGCCGATTCTCCACCACCACTCTTCTCCACGGTCAGAAGTCCGTTCTCCACACTCCAGCCTTTTTCCGGGAAACTGTTCAGCCTGGCTCCTCTCCATCCTTCGCTGGTTCTCCCGTCCCAAAGAAGCTTCCATCCTTCTTCCTTTTGCGCCGGGGTCAGTTCATTGTCCAGGTAACTCACTTCGGGAGAAAGCTCCATATCTGAGTTCATATATTTTGCAGGGTCCTCTGTTAAGATCCGTATATTTCTCCAACGGATCTCCTTTCCGTTCAGCGCTTCATTGTTACCGATCCCATGCACCTGCAGTGCAATGAATCCCTCCTGGCGGGCATCGTCCACCAGGTTGGTAAAATTGACTCCGTTGATATAGGTCCTGATGGTGCTGCCCACAGCCTCCACCCGGATCTTGTTCCACTCTCCCCTTTTATTGGCTTTGGTAACACACATGTGGTACGCCATGGGATAGAGCCAGCCACGGGATGCCTCCTCATAAATACCTCCTGCCCAGGGCCTGCCATCGCTATCATCACACTCAACCTGGTATCCGTTCACACGTTCTTTTCCATCGGGTTTGGTGGCCACACTTCTGAACTGCACCCCCGAGTTGAGTCCCCTGTCCATCTTCATCTCGTATTCCAGGATAAAATCTCCAAACAACTTTTTTGTGGCCATAAAGGTATTGGGTGTACCGGTTTTTGATAGCCCGATCACCTCCCCGTTTTCCACCCTGTACTCGGCAGCACCATCCAGTTTCTCCCATCCTTTCAGGTTCTTCCCGTTAAACAGCTCCACCCACTCCTGGGCATTAATGGTTAAGGCTGAAGTAATCACAATCAGTAGTAGTGCAATTGGTCGTTTCATGGTATTTTCTTTAGTTCACTTTAGACTTTACAGACTTTAAGACTTATTCTGAATTCAACATGGGATTGGTATAATATATCTTCTGTTGGAATTCAAAATCATACAAGGTTACCTCCCTCAGTAGATAGGAGGACTCCCAGTAGTTCGCAATGGACCGGATGTAGTCCCGTTTGGCACCTTCACGTTCAGCCAG
>JAGLPR010000196.1 GCA_023137255.1 Bacteroidales bacterium
CCTTCCAGGTAGTGGGGTATTATGCGGTTTTCAGCCAGTTTCTGATATAAAAATTCCAGCTGCTGGACCGGATTGGCATGCAGGTCGATCATGATCAGTACCAGGTCCACTCTCCGGATTAAATTCAAGAATTCGGGATCGATATAATCCTCACTAAATGGGGGAGTGTCGATCAGCTGGACCTGGAAGTTTTCGATCATCATCATGCCCGGCATTGGATTCCAGGTGGTGAAAGGCACTTCCGAGACTTCCGGGTTGGCGTTGGTCTGAGTGGCAACCAGGGTAGATTTTCCAGTGTTGGTGGCACCGATGATGATACATTGCCCAGCACCTTCTTTGTTGATGTGGTAGGGAGATACTTGCTTTTTACTGGTTTTTTTAGAGGTGGAAGCAGTTTTAAGTTTGGATAGTTTTTTCCTCAAATCTGCCCTGAGATGATCCGTTCCCTTATGCTTAGGAATCGTTCCCATCATCTCTTCGAGGAATTTAATTTTATCCTCAGTCGTTGTCGCAGAACGAAAACGCTCTTCGGCATTAAAATAATCGGCGGGCAGATTAGTTGGCATAGTTTTTTTACTTCAAATTGGTAGTTCAATTTTACCTCAAGCCAAGCCTTACTGCTCTGCAAACCTTACTATTTTCTTAAGCACTGATTTCAATAATCACTTAAAATCAAGGTAATTAGATTGGTTTAGAAAAAATTTATGATAAAGCTATTACTGGCGACCAACAATCAAGGGAAGCTGGCTGAGCTGCGGTCGCTTTTAGACAGGCTCGACTTTATCCTTTTATCTCCTGCTGACCTGGGCCTCAATGTCCAGGTGCAAGAACGCGGTACCAACTACCTGGAGAATGCCGTGCTCAAAGCGGCTATCTTTGCCCAGGCCTCCAAAACTTGGACCCTGGCAGATGATAGTGGTTTAGAGGTTGAAGCTCTGGATGGAGCTCCAGGATTATTTTCAGCCCGCTACGCGCCCCAGCAAGGAGCAACCGACAAAGATCGCCGCCGCTTCCTGGTCCAGAATTTGGAAAAATATCCCCGACCCTGGAAAGCTTCTTTCCAGTCAGTGGTTGCTTTAGTAGGACCGGAAGGCTCTCCGATCGTCACCCGGGGTATTTGCCAGGGAGAAATCATCCCGGAAGGCAGGGGGGTTGGCGGATTTGGTTATGATCGTATTTTTCAACTGGAAGACTCGGGATTGACAATGGCAGAGTTGACTGCGGAGCAGAAAAACAGTCTCAGTCATCGGGCCCTGGCAATTGGAAAAATAATCCCTGTACTGCAAGGATTATTTGCGGAAGAGATCATCAGCGGATGAGAGACATTATTTAGGCATTCATAGAGAGGATGATAAGTTGTCCTTTTTAAGTTATGATATAGATTATTAACCTGAGGTTTTTGTAAAAGATGGTATCAGCACAAGAGTTTTGGATCATTCTGATATTGGCTGTAGTGATTTCCCTGCTTCTGGGAGGCGGGGCAGCTTATTTCCTGCTGCCTATGTTTGAAGGTAAAAAAGAAGATTCAACTCCCAAGCCCAAGAAAAAAGAAAATAAACAAATAACAGAACGGATCCGGAAAATGTTCCAGCTGATCACGGATCTAACCGTGACCCTGAACTACTCCCGCGTCCTGGAAAAAAGCCTGGATGCCTCTGTTTTAGCCCTGCGCTTATCGGATCTATCCACTGATCGATTGATCAGCGCAGTGCTCTTGTTTTCTGAAGAAGATATGCAAGTACCAGACCTGGTAGTAGCTTATGGGCGGGGTCTGCCCCGGCCTGATTTAAACACCCGGGTCCCTGGTGTCACAGGATTATTGGAGCGGGTAATAGAATCTGGCGACCCCCATATGACCAATGAAATGGGCATTGATCCAGAGTTAAAACAATTCATATCCTTCAGAGCCTGCGCTTCAGGCTACTGCCTTCCATTGCGGGCCGGACTGGATACTTTTGGTGTGCTCCTGTTTGGCCATCCTGAACGTGATTATTTCACCAAAGATGCCCAGGAATTGATCGGAACAGTTGGCCACCAGGCCCAGATGGCAATGGCAAATGCTCATCTGTTCCAGGAACTAAAAGCTGAACGGGACCAGATCATTAAGGTACAGAGCGAAGCCCAACGCCGTCTGGCCAGGGCTCTGCACGACGGACCGACCCAGACTGTGGCTGCCATCCCCATGCAAATCAGCCGGGCTCGCGCCTTGCTAAAACGGGATGTGAACGCAGCTGCCGAAGCCCTCTATCAAACTGAAGAACTTGCTCGACGTACCTCCCAACAGATTCGGCATATGCTGTTTAATCTGCGTCCGCTGGTATTGGAATCAGAGGGATTGATCGCCGCCTTGAACTCAATGGCAAAAAGAACCCGGGAGACCTTTGGACAGAACGTGATCGTGGAATCCGATGCCGCCCTGGTTGAACATCTTGACATGAATACTCAAACGGTGATTTTCACCATCGCTGAAGAAGCTGTCAACAATGCCCGCAAACACGCCAAAGCCGAACACATCTGGGTAAAAGTACAGCGCCTACAGGAAGACCTGGCCTTCCTGGAAATAGAGGATGACGGCAAGGGATTCCTGGTGGAAGACGTGATGGATAACTATGATGACCGGGGCAGCCTGGGCATGA